>JAFZDV010000110.1 GCA_017560955.1 Anaerotignum sp. | reverse complement strand
TCAAATTCGATTTTCACAGGGTCTTCATTTTTTGTCAGACCCAGCAGATTGGATACACGCTTCACATGAGTATCCACCACCACTGAAGGAATACCATACCAGTTGCCACGAACAACGTTGGCAGTCTTTCTACCTACCCCAGCCAGACTGGTCAGCTGATCGATATCAGAAGGCACTTCTCCGCCGAATTCAGAAAGCAGTCTCTGGCAGCAGGCGATGATATTTTTCGCCTTGTTGTGGTAAAAGCCTGTGGAATGGATGTCCTGCTCCAGTTCTGCCAGATTTGCCTCCGCAAAATCCTGAATGGAAGTATATTTTTTGAATAAATCTTTCGTTACAATATTCACTCTGTCATCGGTGCACTGAGCAGAAAGCATGGTGGCAATCAGAAGCTGCCATTCGTTTTCATGATCCAGATAGCACTTGGTAGGGCCATAATGCTCATGCAATAATTCCAGTATGATGTTTACTTTTTCTTTCTTTGTCATTTCTTTCTCCTTATCTTTCCAATCATATGTACCACAGCAATAACTGCCACATATATAATCAGCTTCATAACAGTTTGTCTGTCTTTCTCTTTTTCTATTTTTTCCAATTCTTCCGGAGACAATGGTTCCCAATCCCGAAGAACATATTCCTGTCCTTCCTGATCATGGGCAACGATACGTTCTCCCCAATGATTGATTTTTTCATCCCGCAGCATCAGGGTCAGATTTCCATCCGCAAAAGTAACCGTTTCATTCTGCAACACCTTATTGGTTTTGGCATCAAAATATGTCACATCGAGGGAAACGATGTCCTCCGAATGTCTGAGAAAAACATGATAATCCCCATCTCCCATAGGGGCATAGGCTACTGTCACCATTCCGTCCAGTGTGTCATCAGCCTCTCCGTTATAAGCATAGCCTTTTTCCGTTGGTCTGAAAAACACAAAACTATGGTAATCACCAGCCATAAATTCCGAAACGATAAATCCCGTTTCCTCATTTTTAATTTCCGAAAGGATTTCTGCACCTTCGTATAACTCTTCCGCAATATAGGCTTCTCTGCCAGCTTCCGTCTGCATAGCCACTTCCTGCTCCTTGGAAGTTTTCTTGGTTGGTTCTGCCAGCATGCAACCAGATAACGCCATCACACACAACAGAAGCCCCGTTAAAATCCATCTTTTCACTCTTTCCAGCCCCCTCCCCCGAAAAATGAATATTTCCCGAAATTTCCCGAGAAATATTTCCCTTTTTATTTTTTACCGTTGAAAGCCGTTGTTTTTTCTGTCATTTATGCCAGTTCATAAGCATTTCCTTCTGCGTCATACCCGATCACATCCGTCTGCCATGCCCAGACCTGCGGCTCTCTTTTCAGAACCGCAATACAGGAATCCTCCAGAGAGAGCTGTTCCTTCTGAAGCAGTTCACCTGTATAGGTATCCCTGATAGTCACTTCCAGATATTTGATTTTTTCATCACCGCAGACATAAAACTCATAAGAGTTGCCTTCTGGAATATCCAATAAACCATGTACCAGCTGTTCTTTTTCTCTAATGGAACTTTTTGTTTGATACTTATATTTCCCTTCGGCAATAGGCATAAAAACCGCATACCCATGTTCATCTTTTACTTCAAAAGCACTGATAATATATCCTTCTACTTCTTTCTCGGAAGCGATGACCGCATCTTCATATTTTTCTGCAATATTCGCAATGGCTTCCTGTCTGCCTTCCAAAGTTGCCATCCTTCTCAATTCCATTTCATTGGAAACGATGCTGTACAAACAAAATACCACAATGATACTCACAAAAATCAGAAGTTTTTTCATCTGTATCACCCCTTTTTATCATCCTACCAAATAACTATGCTTTTTGCAAGAATGTATACATTCGTCTTCCGTTGACAAACACATTTTCCTGTACTATGATTGATATTGTGTTTACAAAAGAAAATCTCTGAAGGAGGTAAAATACAATGGAACTTAGAATCAACAGCGTCATCAAGGCGCATACAAAAATCAGTTATGCCGTAGAATCCGAAGGCCCTCGTCCCTTTGATATCGACTGTGCGGAAGGCAGCAACATCGTTTCCAATCCCCCTGCGGCGGTAGAGGCATTCAAAGATCTGGAATATAAACTGATCCGCATGTACCCCCATTCCATGGCGGCAAAGGATAGCATCATCAATTACTGGAAAGACTATGCCAAACTGAATTATAAAAATATCACTCTCTGCGACGGCTCCATCAGCGGCCTGTATCTCATCAACAGACTGTTCCTGGAAAAAGGCGACCGCGTGCTGGGCTATGTGCCTACCTTCTCCGACTATGCTGCCGATGTTATCATGCATGGCTGTGAATATGACGGTATCGTACTGAAACCCGAAAACAACTATAAATTCGATGCAGACGAACTGATTGCTGCCCTGACAGCGGAACATAAACTGATCTATATCGACAATCCCAACAACCCCACAGGTCAGGTGATGCCTCTGGCTGAAATTGAAAAGATCCTGCAGGCAGCAGAAAAACTGGGCGTAACTGTGATCGTAGACGAAGCTTACGGCGAATATATGCCTAAAGAAAACTCCGCTGTAAAACTGTTCGAAAAATACGATAATCTGCTGGTTCCCAAAACTTTCTCCAAAGGCTTTGGTCTGGCCGGTCTGCGCGCAGGCTATATCCTCATGCCTGAAGTGCTGAATCCTTACATGACAAACATCACAAACCCCTACTGCATGTCTGAACTTTCCCGTGTGGTAGCTGCTAAAGTCATTCAGGATGAAGCATTCCTGCAGGAGCTGATGGCTGACACAGCAAAACTGAAAAAAATGATGCTGGAATACCCCTGGAAAAACATCTATGCAGCAGAAACAGCAGATTCCGTTTCCATCTGCCTGCTGTTCCACAAAAATCCCGAAGTGGATCTGGCGGAAGAATTCCTGAAACACCACATTCTGGTATACTCCGGTGTCTGCTATGAAACCATCCAGAAAAATGGCTGCCGTTTCCGTGTACCTGCCGCAGAAGATATGCCTGCAGTAATGGAAGCCCTGAAAGCCATCGATGCAATCGACT
>JAFZDV010000109.1 GCA_017560955.1 Anaerotignum sp. | reverse complement strand
GCCATGAAACGCAGCAGGATATGAGGCATACCGAAGTAACCCAGACCCCATGCCAGTGTGGAAGCGATTGTCAGTGTGCCGTAAGGTGTTACTGCACCTGTTTCTGCATTGTGGCTTGCAGTCAGGCTGATGTAGTCAACCATGCTGTTTGCATTTGCTGTTACAGCATCCCAGCCGCCTGCTACATGCACACCAAACAGAACAACAACCAGCAGTGCAATACTCATTACTACAGACTGGATCATATCTGTCATGGATGCTGCCAGGAAACCGCCTGTTACTGTGTATGCTACGATAACGATCGCAGAAACGATCATTGCTACATGATAGTCGATGGCAAAGATGGAGCTGAACAGTTTACCGCATGCCGCAAAACCGGATGCTGTATAAGGTACGAAGAATACGATGATAACAACCGCTGCGATCGCCATCAGGATGTTTTTGTCATCTCTGTATCTCAGAGAGAAAAAGTCAGGCAGAGTGATCGCATTTACTTCGTGTGTGTATGTACGGATTCTTTTTGCAACGATCAGCCAGTTTACATATGTACCGATGGCCAGACCGATGGCTGTCCATGCAGGTTCTGCGATACCGGCAATATAAGCTACACCGGGCAGACCCATCAGCAGCCAGGAGGACATATCCGCTGCTTCTGCAGACATCGCTGTTACGATGGGGCCCATTTTTCTGCCGCCCAGATAAAAGTCGCCTACTGTTTCGTTGTCTTTAGAACAATAAATACCGATCGCTACCATCCCGGCCAGATAAATGCCAATGGTGATCAGCATAATAATGTGAGCACTTGTCATAATAAAATACCTTCTTTCTCTTTTCTTTCAACTTTTGACAGTTTACCACACTTTTCACTAGAATGAAATACAGAACGAAGTTCGAACTAAAAACTGAACGATTAAAATAAAAACAGCCCATAAATATTGATTTTTCAATATTTATGGGCTGTACGATTTTCAGAACGAAATTTCATTCAAAAAATATTCTTTTTAAAATATTGCACTTTTTTCAATGCAATCATACATTCTCACGGAAATTCCCTAAAAAAACAGGCATCATTGTCTTGCCATACTGAGAAAGGGAATAGTCCCCGTTACTGATGCACCAGTCATAAATCAGAGCTCTTTCGCAGAGGGCATAAGCCTTTACGATCTCATTGACCGTGGCTTCAGCCTTCAGCTCGCCTTTCTTCTGACCTTCGGAAACGATCTGACGGAGCAGTTTATAATAGACACGGTTATGGTCCATCAGATGTTTTTCCCCTGCCGTTACCAGCTGGGAGGAATACATCCTCGCCACCAGATCCAGAGAAACACTGTTATCGATCATCAGGAACAGTTCCTGATTCAGATACATCAATTTATCAAAACTGTTCATATCTTCCTGCAGAGTAGGGATGAGTTCCTGATATTTATCATCAAAAAGGTCGGAAAGGGAACTTAAAAGCGCATCCTTTCCGCTGAAATAATGATAGAAAGAGCCCTTGGATGTGCCGGATTCCTCCACGATCTCTTCTACCGTAGTATCATCGTAACCCTGTTCATAGAACAGTTTCCATGCCGCCGAAACGATACGACTTCTGGTGTTTCTTGTGTTTTTCTTCGCCAATGGACTCCCTCCTTTTCAATTCTTTATTTTGCGGAAAGGTTCGGGAAACCACAGGTTTCCTGAATAGAATCCGCAGGAGGAATTCATTTCCTCCGAGGAAAACAGGCTGTCGCCTGTTAAGCAGGCACAGATCTGTTTGTTCTTCTGTCTTTCAACTCGAAATCCTGATTTCGAGTTAGGGGCTTAGCCCCTCCTTATACTTTTTTCCATTTGAGGCTTACAAGGTCGTGTTCTCTGATTGCACGAACCAGTCTGTCGCTGAAATCCGGCGCAAGGATATCCCTTTCGTCCAGCATTTCCAGCCCCAGTTCCTTACATCTGAGATATGTACCTGTTTTTTCTTCTTTTTCTTTGCTGTATGTCGCAATGAGCCCCTTGGAGAACCAGCCGCCCAGTCGTTTTTTGCCGATAAGCAGTTCATTCAGTGCCGCTGTATCCGCTTCTCTCAGTTTGCAGGAAATGAATACGGGCAGGGAATCATCCATCAGCACCACATCGATCTCGTTGCCGCCCATGCGTGTGCCATCATAGATATCCCAGTCGATCATGGTACCCAGTTTTACATCATCAAAAACGCCGCTGGATGCCGCCGCCACATAAACATGCAGTTCCAGCCATACGCCATAACTGATGCAGTATGTCTTATCTTCCATGGAGCAGAATCGGAAGGATACCTTATTGTCTTCCAGTTTCAGGTTTTCAATAAATCCATTCCGCTGGAATTCCTGCAGAACTTCATCCACGATCCAGACTTCTCTGCCATTTTTCATGGTCACTTTTCTGGGACTTTCGATGGTCATTTCATGGGGCAGACCACGGGAAGCCACTGTCTGCAGCCAGCTGCAGGTCGTCTTCCAGTCTTTCAGATGACGGAACAGGAACTGTGCCATCTTTCTGATAGGTTCATATCTTTCCGGCTGAGGAGGACGATGAGATTCGCCCATCAGTTCCGCGCCTTTAGCATCCAGAAAGTTTTCCAGTGTCAGCTGTATCGTATCGCAGACCTTTTCATCGGTTTCCACATCATTGATGCGTCTTTCCACCAGATCTGTATGTATCATCTGCATCCCCGTCTGACTGCCCGCCTTATAACCGGCGATCATCATCAGTTCGCTGCCGCCTGTCATTTCCAGCGTACAGTTTGCCGCACCATAGCGTTCTGCCACACGGCAGGTCGCTTTGCGCAGGCCTTCCACAGAACGGATATCTACAGGCACACTTTCCACCCTGATATTTGGCATACTTTTTTCAAAACAGGTACGCAGAGAACGAAATACGTTCATATCTGTCATGCCTTTGTCATGGAGATATACCACCACATCGGGTTTCAGTGTCAGAGGTGCTACGATATTTTTCAGTACATCCTTATCATAATATTCGATCAGAACTTTCATGGGATTTCTCCCCTTTCAAATCATTCTACGATTGTTTCTTCTTCGAATTTCACTTCGGGTTCATTGTTTTTATTTCTGCCGCTGAACACAGAACCGAAGTTCAGTTTATTCACCACACCGGGTGCCATATCGATCAGTTTTGTAATGGCATCCTGATTTTTCACATTGATCAGGTGTGTGCCGTTAGGGCTGATGGCCAGAATTGCGGAAGGAGTGATTTTCGCACCCACGCCGCCTGCTGCGTTTACCGCTTCTTTTGTGCCAACACCTGCACCAACTGCCACTTCGATCAGAGGCAGCAGTGTCAGATCGCCCACTACGATAGCTTCACCCACTACTGTTTTTGTGGAAACCAGATCGTCTACTTTATCAAATAATACATTTACTGCTTCGTTGAAATCCTTGCTCATATTCGTTCACCGTGTCCTTTCTTTATGCCTTATCCTTATTTTTCAGGAATTTTATCATTTTGATGATTGCTTTTCGTACAGGCTTGGTCAATACGAATGTGATGACTGCCGCTACCAGTTTGCCCAGTACGATTTTGCCTTTTACGCGAACTTCGATATCCTCTGCTGTCGCTTTGGTGAATTCACCCTTCACCTGAAT
>JAFZDV010000108.1 GCA_017560955.1 Anaerotignum sp. | reverse complement strand
AGCACAGGCGATGTAACAAATAATAATCAGGAACTTAATACAACAAAACTGAGTATTACAAGCGGTACTGATTATGCTAAAGTTGGCGATATCGTGAACTATCCTCTGAACTCTCTGGTTATCAAGAAAGCTGACGCGAATACAGGTGAAATGCTGGATGGCGCAACATTCGAAGTAATCAGAGTGACAGGCGAAACAAGCGGTCAGAACGGTAAACTGATCTGTACAGTAACAACGGATAAATCCGGTGTTGTTGTAATCACTGGTCTTGAAACGGGCGCTTATGCGATCAAAGAAATCAAAGCGCCTCAGAACTATGTGATCGCTGAAACAGATATGCAGACAGCAAATCTGAAAGCAGACGGCACAAGTGTAGTTGAAGTGATTTTCAGAAACTACCCTTATGGTGCGATCTCTATTAATAAAGTGGACGGTATCACCAGACAGCCTCTGGAAGGTGCAACATTCAAAGTAACTACATCCGCAGGTGCGGAAGTTGGTTCCGGCGAATTTAAAACAGATGCCAACGGCAATATCCTGATTGGTAATCTGGCTCCTGGTTCTTATGTGATCACAGAAACAGCTGCCCCCGAAGGCTATGTTCTGTCTACACAGCCCGTGACTGTAGAAGTTGGTACAGACGGCTCTACAATCACAAAAACATTCAACAACTATAAGAAGGGCAACTTGCAGATCAGAAAATTCGACGCTGATACAAAAGCCCTTCTGGAGGGTGCGACATTCAAAGTGACCGATGCTGACGGTACAGTTGTTGGCTCTAATAATGGTATCTTCACAACAGATGCCGGCGGAATCGTTACACTGCCCGAACTGGATAAAGGTACATATATCATTACAGAAACAAAAGCACCTAATGGTTATGCAGTAAGCGAAAATCCTTCCCAGAAAATCGAAATCGATGATACAGGTAAGACTTATACTGTAGATTTCTATAATAAGAAACTGGGTACTCTGGAAATCTATAAATTCGATTCCGAGACAAAAGAACCTCTGGCAGACGCAACATTCAAAGTTGAATTCGGCGGTAAACTGATCGGTACATACAGAACAGACGCAAGTGGCGCAGTTTCTATACCCGATCTGGAAGCAGGTACTTATAAAGTAACTGAAACACAGGCACCTACAGGCTATGCACTGAGTGATAATTCCATCCAGACCGTAGAAGTAGGTACAAACGGTGTATTCAAAGTTCATTTCTATAATGATGCACTGGCAAATCTGCAGATCCGTAAGTTTGATGCAGATACAAAAGAACTGCTGGCAGGTGCGAGATTTAGAATCACATCTTCCAACGGCAAAATCGTTGCCGGTGGTTCCAATGGTGTATTTACTACAGACGAAAGTGGTGTAATCACACTGAGAGATATCAAAGCAGATACCTACACAGTAACAGAGATTCAGGCTCCTGCGGGCTATGCATTGAGCGAAAATCCCACTCAGGTGATCAAAGTGGATACAAAGGGTACTTTCAAGGTTGACTTCTATAACGAAGCACTGGGTAATCTGGTGATCAGAAAATTCGATGAAACAACCAAAGATCCTTTGGCAGGTGCAACATTCGAAGTGAAGCGTATGGACGGCACAGTAGTAGGCAATTCCAACGGCCTGTTCACAACAGATGTAACAGGTACGATTACACTGCCTAAACTGGAAAAAGGCACATACATCATCACAGAAACAAAAGCGCCCAATGGTTATGCACTGAGCGAAGTAAATTCCAAGACGATCACGATCGACAACGAAGGTACTTACACAGTGGATTTCTATAATAAAGAACTGAAAGGCGTTCAGATCATCAAGAAAGATAGCCAGACAGGCCTGCCTCTGAAAGGTGCGCAGTTCCAGATCTGGCAGACTGGTGCATCTACAAGCACATCCGTTTCCAGCAGCACTCCTGCAGGTAAACTGATCGGTACATACACAACAGATATCAATGGTGTTATTAACGTAGTCCTGGAAGAAGGTACTTACGAAATTCTGGAAACAAAAGCTCCCGAAGGCTACCAGATCGATAACAATAAACAGGATATCGTAGTTCGTGACGGCGAACAGACTTCTGTGACATTCACAAATACTAAGATCCTTGGTCTGGAAATTATTAAGATCGATGCTGACACAAAGAACCCTCTGCAGGGTGCAACATTCAAAGTTGAAAAAGTAAACGGCGAAAAAGTTGGCACATACACATCTGATTCCAATGGTCATATCATGGTTTCTGGTCTGGCAAGTGGCGCATATGTTGTAACAGAAACATCCGCACCAGCGGGTTATGTTCTGAACTCTATCCCTCAGACAGTAACTGTAAGTGCAGGTAAAGTAACAACAGTGACATTTGAAAACAGCAAAAAAGGCGGCGTAGTGATCCAGAAACTGGACAGCGCTACCGAAAGACCCATCGAAGGCTGTGAATTCCTGATCACAACATTCGACGGTGCAACAGTAGGCGTATTCGAAACTGACAGATCCGGTCAGATTCATCTGCCTAACCTGACTGACGGTACATACATCGCGAAAGAAATGAAAGCACCTGCAGGCTATAACCTTGCAGCGCCTAAAACTTTCCAGGTATCCTCCGGCAGAAATCCTTACATTGAAGGTGCAAGCAATAACCAGGTAATCAAAATCTACAACGATCCACTGGGCGTATCTCAGATCATCAAAACTGACGCTGTAACAGGTAAACCCGTTAAGGGTGCTGTATATGTGATCGCGGCGCTGAATAATGGTACTGGTATTTATAGCCAGACTGTTATGGCGGCGGGTGTGAATGCAGCGAACACAATGGTGAACGGTTTGCATACGATCATCGGCAGATATGAAACATCCGAAAACGGTATCATCAACATCAGTAATCTGCCCGAAGGCTGGTATACATTGCAGGAAGAAAAAGCTCCTGAAGGCTATGAACGCGATGCAACGATCTATAACTTCCAGATCACAGGCAACGGCAGACCTACTATTATTCAGTTGACAAATAAACCTCTGATGGGTAGAATCGCCCTGACAAAACTGTCTGCTGATTATAACAACAACACAGGTTGGGATAGCGGTACACCTCTGGCAGGTGCAGTATATAGCATCCTGGATTCCGATGGTGTAGAAGTAGATAGAATCACAACCGGCGCAGATGGCACAGCGATCTCCGGCAAACTGAAAGTTGGTACTTATACACTGAAAGAAGTACAGGCTCCTGACTGGTACGGTATCAATCCCAATAACATCAAAGTAACAATCAAGAAAGAAGGTCAGGTAGTATCCGTTGTAGCGAAAGATCCTTCTATCAACCTGATGGTTGGTATCAAGAAGACTTCCGATACTAAGACTTGCTCTTGGGGCGATACGATCAATTACTACATCACTGGTGTAGGTAATGAGTCTAATGTATCCCTTGATAAGTTCACAGTACACGATAAATTGCCCGATCCTAAAGCAGCTCAGATCAAGTATTTCGATACAGGTCTGTGGAGTAAGAAATATAACTTCAAAGTTGCTTATACAACTAACCTGAACACAGCTTATACATATCTGCCCGGTACATATTCCTCCGACAGACATAACCATATCGACCTGTACGCAGGTAACATGGGTCTGAGAAGCGGTGAATATGTAACACAGGTTAAGATGGAATTCCAGGGCGCTGTAGCTCCCGGCTTTAAACTGGTAGAAGCAATTTCTATGCAGATGATCGCCGGCAGTAACTTTACAAATGGCTATCAGTTCACAAACTACGCTGATGTATCCGGCAGATGGCACGATCAGTATGTAACAGCGAACAGCCATTGGACAATTAAGATGTACGGCAACCCCGGTAAACTGCCTAAGACAGGTTGGTAACCAAATCCAATAAACCTATTTATCCATAATTCACATTGATTTCAGCGCCCGGTCGTTCCATGGAATGATCGGGCGTTTTTGAAATTATTTCATATAACCTTAGTAAATTATGGGAAAGGAGGTAGAAGTGGTATGAACATCAATAGATGGAAAGAAAAATTGATCGCTGCCGCTGCAATGGTGACACTGTTCCCTCAGACAGTATTTGCCAGTGCGATTCAGGATGCGATCGAGGACGCAGACACAGCATCCTTTGATAGTGTTGATGCGGTATGGGCAACAGCTATCGATTATGCTGAAGCTTGGATCCCGCCTGCGGCGACTCTGGCATTGCTGATCGGCGTATTATGCGCCTTTGTCTGTGCACCATTGAAAAAATACAGAGGGTTCGGTCTTGGCTGTATCGTATTCTCCATTGCAATGTTCCTTCTGTATCTGTTACTGCCCACGATCATTACAATGTTTGCAACTGCAGGTTGATGTGGCAGAATAAAAACTGAAAAAATATAAATTTCTGATTATACCAAATTTTTGAACAAGTATATGAAAGGCCTGAGGGAATGGACATTCTCTCGGGCTTTTTTTCTTTAAAAAATATTTATTTTGAAAGGGGTGGATAAATTTGTCTGCGATCGTAATGGGCATTTTAAATGCATTGATAGGGCTTATCATGCAGATCTTGGCAACCGCACTTGAATTTTTTGCAGATACATTCCTGGGTTCCATCCGATGGGATTTTTCTACATTTGGCACATATCTTCCATTTTTCGGGAATGTTCTGGAATTTTTTAAGTTATTAGGCGCAGGCTGGCTGAGTTTTGTCGGACTGTTATTTATCCTGAAATGCTTTGGCCTTGCTGCAGGTCTGCAGATTGAACGGAGTCGTGTATGGCAATTTGTTGTAAGGTACATTTTCTATGGCTTTTTGGCAATAAAGAGCTGGGGGCTGATGTCCTTTGTTTACCTGCAGATGATAGAGATCATCGATGAGATTTTGGATATTGATGCCAGCAGTTCCGGCGGGACGTCCCTCGTTGAATTTATTGTCCAGATTGGCGAAAGGGCAGCGGAAGGACTGTTGATAGGCGCGTTAGGTACCGGCGGCAGCATGATAGGTATTGTAAAAGTACTGGTTTTATTGGTTATTACTGTGATGCTGGTGATCAATTTCTTCAAATTGATCTCTATGTTTTTCATCAGATATATCCGTCTGGTACTGCTTGTAGCCTTAGCACCGATTGCTTTCGGTATGGCGATCCTGGAAGAAACAAAGCAGATTTTTGATACATATATCCGTACATTTTTTGCGGATATGTTCGTCTTTATTATGACTGCTTTCTTCATACAGGGCTTTATCAATATCATGTCTACTTCGACAAACCTTAACTTAGACGGTTCCGTTGAGTTTGAAGATCTGTTTGCGGATGCGGCATATAACGAATTAGTCTGGGCATTCTTTGCTCTGGCATATTCAACATTCGCAGTACAGTTCGACCAATTTATAGGCAGCCTTGGACTGAATATCAGCCGAGGCGGTGGAACGGGCGGCGGTTTATTCGGTGCAGTCGGTGCATCGGCGATCATGCTTCGCCGGGCATTAGGCAGAGGTTCTTCAGGCGCCGGGCTATCTGTTCCGTTGGGCAATACATTTTCAAGGAACTGGAACGATTTAAAAGGCGCAGTAATTGGCGGTGCGAGAGGCGGATTTGCCCAAGGTGCAACTAAAAGCGGTGCATTCGCAAGGGGCGCTATGGGTGCGGCCCAAGGTTTTGCCAGTACAACGAATGTGGCAAAAGCTGCTGCGATGACAAAAGACGGCAGTTCCTTTGCGGAAGCATTGAACCAGAAATTTGATAAGCGGTTCGCTGAAATGCAGGATGCCGCAGGAAGAAATATGTCCCAGAAGGACTATGACGATACAAAACAGCGTGCGGAAAAGAATGGTTTCAGTATCGATCAGCAGACTGCAAGGGATGCAATCATGAACGATATGAAAGCTGGCAATATCACTCCTGCCATGGCACAGAGTAAACTGGCGGCACAGGGTCTACTGCGTGAGGATGAACAGGGTGCAATGGCGATGGATGCAAGTACTGGTCAGGTATTCAACCAGTATCAGGGGCAGCCGAATACATCTAAGGATGATATGCCAGCAGGGAACAGTATGGCGGAAGAATATAAAAATAACCATCGTACTACAGACGGAGAATTTGACACCTCTGCACCAGTACAAACGGCAGTTACTATGCCGGAGGGAACAACTCTCAAACCGAACGAATCGCTGCAGACAACCGATGGAACTGAAGTTACAGCAGGGGTCAAACAATTCCCTGACGGCACAAAAATTTATCCCGACGGTACAGTTCAGTTTTCCAATGGTGCGGTCATGGGTACGAATGTCAAAGATGCAAACGGGAATGCACTCCCTGCCAATGCAATGCTGCATAAAGACGGCACGATCACAAATGGTGCTGAAATCATCAGTCCTGATGGCAATATAACAAAAGTAGGGGATACTCCTGTTAAACTGGATGATGGCACTATCGTTCAGGCGAACAGTGTAAGAGCGATCGGCGAAGGTGATAATCAGGTAGTGGTCGGTTCTAAGGGCACGATCACCCATGGTAATGGTGCTGTCACCAAGAACGCGACAACGGAACATGATTCCGGTGCCGTCACTAAAGGCAATGTAACACAGCATGAAAATGGTAATCATACATTCTCCGATGGTGCAATCCTGCTGGATGATGGTAAGATGGCACATTTGAACGGGGAAGTAACAAGTCCCGATGGTACAAC
Organism: Anaerotignum sp.; assembly: GCA_017560955.1. Taxonomy (GTDB): domain Bacteria; phylum Bacillota; class Clostridia; order Lachnospirales; family Anaerotignaceae; genus Anaerotignum_A. The sequence continues at coordinate 2,138 of JAFZDV010000108.1, read as the reverse complement.
AGTCACACCTGATGGTTCGACTATCTTCCAGGATGGATCTATCCTGCATAGCAACGGGGATATTACGGCAAATGGCGTTACATCCCATAAGGATGGCTCGAAAACCTATGGCAACCGAGTGGAACATGGGAACGGGGCGATCACTTATAATGATGGGCATGTTGCTTATCCAGAAGGGACGATCGTTGATGGTAAAGGCGGGATCTCCTTTGATAATGGCAATACCTATCAGCAGATCCGGGACCTGCCTGGCGGTCAGTATACGCATCCTGCGACCGGCGATATTGCATACGCGAACGGCAGTGTATATCATGCGGCCTCTGGAGCAATCAGTAACGCCGATGGCTTTATTGGTCGTGTGAACCATGCGGACGGTTCTGGAGATAAAGATGGTACCTTCTCCATGGGCGGTACTGTTTATTGGGGTAATGGCACAGCTGCGAACCCGGATAAGACAGTAGAGTTCGACGAACACAACAGCGGTATTGTTGTAAAAGAACGCACGATCATCCATCATTCCGGTACCAGAACGGAAACGAAAAACGGCGAAACAAAAATCACCCGAGAAGATGGGTACACTACATTCCCGAAAAAAGAAGGAAGTAAAAACACGAAGTTCAGGGGATTCGGCCTTGGCTCGAAGAAAAGGAAATAAATAATGGAAAGGAGTGACTGGCCTGTGGACGAGAATAACCAGAAAGGGTTTTTGGCAACTGCGACTTCAATGGGACAGACCGCCTATGATGTGACGAAAACTGTCGGTCATGCTATGGCAGGGGATTTTATCGGGGCGGCGGCTTCGGCTGCCAGGAATCCTCTTTTCCGTAAGTTGGTTTCCTTTGTTTGCGCTTTTGTGATTTTCCTGATTATTGTTATTTGCAGTTTGCCGACAATGCTTTTAAACGCCCTGACGGGCGGTGAGTATGGGGAATATACAGAGGCTCAATTCCGTATTCTGAACATGGCATCACAAATCAATGGATTATTTCTTGATGAATATAATATGGAACAGGAAGAGCTGGAGGATATGGGTATCTCCGAGGACGATATAACGACTGATGAACCCGTTCCGCCGATCAGCCCGTATAAGATCATGGCATACTTCTGTGCAGCGTCCCTTGACGGGGAAGTGGATATGGATGTGACCATTGAAGATGTGTTAGGCGGGAATGATACAGAGGTCATTACCGGGGGTATCAGTATCGGGACAAGCTCGTTGCCTGCTACAGTGGAACGGTATCGAACGGAGGTCGAAGCGGCGGCTATACGCTATGGTATTTCCGGCTATGTAGATATATTGATGGCTATGATGGCGCAGGAATCCGGCGGCCGTGGGAATGATGTCATGCAATCAGCTGGTTCCGGTTATGTGTACGGCTCTGTAACGCCGGAATCATCCATCGATGGCGGAGTACATTACTTTGCCAAGTGCTTGGAAAAAGCAAATTGTACGGATCCGCAGGACTGGTCAAAGTTAGAGGTTGCTGTGCAGGCGTATAACTTTGGTACAGGGTACATCAATTGGCTTACCAATCGCGGGTACTCCGGCTGGACAGCGACTAATGCGGCGGCATACAGTGATTATATGCTCCAAAGGTATCATGAGAACGGCAGTAACATTACCCGATATGGTGATAAGCAATACATACAGCATGTGTTCCGGTATTATCATAAATCCGGTAGCAGTAATAGTCTGGTGGATAAGATCGATATTGTACATTTGATGGCAATGCTCAGGGAGTATGAAGGTGAGTATTACTACCATCAGCATAGACGAGGGGAGTATGAGATCCTTTTTATTACCAATGACGATGCGAATTTTTTTATCGACACAGTATTCGATTTGACGGATGTACAGGCAGAAGCGGCGAAGTCTTATGAAGCAGTTTTTGAACAGCTGGGCAACACCGAGTTTGGCAGTTCGGGACTGCTCTTTGGTCAGGCCTCGAACCTTGATTCACTGCCATTGACCAATGCGCAAGTGACGAGATACCTTGCCGTAGCGAGAGCGACAGACCCTGCGATATCTTCTGCAAGATCTCAGGTATTGACTGTAGGTTTATCTCTGGTAGGTAAGGTGGAGTATTTCTGGGGCGGTAAGTATTACGGCACTGGTTGGAACTCCGAATGGGGCCAGT
>JAFZDV010000010.1 GCA_017560955.1 Anaerotignum sp. | reverse complement strand
CATAGTCAGGTGAGGACATGTACCTGCAGAAGGGTCCTGATATACACGTCCGATGGTGCGATATCTCTGAAAATCCTTCATTTTGCCGATATCTTTACCGCCGATCAGCACTTCGCCGCTCTGAATGGGAATACTGCCGCAGATGATATTCAGCATGGATGTTTTACCGGAACCATTACTGCCTACGATAGAAAGAAATTCCCCATCAGGCACAGTCAGGTTGAAGTCTTCAAACAGCAGTGTTTCGGAAATCGTGCCGGGGTTATAGATTTTTTTGATATGTTTTAACTCAAGCATTTTCCGCACCACCTTTCTGTCTGTTGCCCAGAACCAGAACTGCCAGGAACAGTACTGCTGTTGCCAGTTTCATCAGGTTTGCAGGCAGACCAAGGCTGATTGCTACCTGAATACATGCTTTATAGAACACACTGCCCACCAGAACAGCTGTTGTGCCTTTTACAAAACTCATTTTTCTGAACAGAGTTGTACCGATGATAACCGCTGCCAGACCAAATACCATCTGACCTGTACCCATGGTACTGGAGAATGCTCTCTGTTCCATACATACCATTGCACCAGACAAAGCAACCAGTGCATTCGCGATCACCAGACCAAGGATCTTTACAGTACCTTTATCCTTTGCCAGAGTTGTTACCAGTGTGCTGTTATCACCAACTGCTCTGAGCAGCATACCACTCTTTGTGGAAAGATACCAGTCCAGCACCAGTTTCATCACCAGCGCTACGATCAGAGACATCACAAACTTACGCAGCATCAGGGAAGAACCACCCATGATGGCCATAATAGGGCCGGATGTGAAAATCGTATCGATAGCACGTTCCACTGCCAGATTGGAGCCTGCGATCTGCAGGTTGATGGAGAACAGCGCTGTCATAGTAATGATACCTGCCAGCAGATCTCTGACACCGAATTTTACATGGATCACACCTGTGACCAGACCAGCCACAGCCCCCACCAGCATAGCCGCAACCAATGCCGCAAATGGATTCATGCCATTTACCAGCAGTACTGCTGTGATAGCCGCCCCTAGAGGGAAACTACCGTCTACTGTCAGATCGGGAAAATCCAGAATTTTATATGTGATATAGATACCATAGGAGAGCAGTGCATAAATAAAGCCCTGCGTCGCCGTACTGATGATCAAGTCCATCATAGTTACAACCTCTTTCTATGCAGAATGTTTTATTCTGCTGTTACATCAATGGCATTTTCTACTGCTGCATCCAGTTTCATTGCTGCCATTGCTTCGGGATTTACATAGATTTCAAATGCTTCTACTGTTTCATAAGGCATATCCACTGCGGATGCTTCGCCTTTCAGAATTTTTGCTGCCATTGCGCCTGTCTGTTTGCCCAGACCAACATATTCGATGCCCGCAGAAGCTACACAACCCAGTTTTACCTGTTCGATTTCGGAACCATATACGGGGATACCTGCATCATTTGTTTTTTCCAGAATGGAAGGCAGAACGCCTACTACATTGTTATCTGTCAGGTTTGTCATACAGTCGATACCTTTGGAAATCATTGTATCTGCTGCCTGATTTACTTCAGCCTGTGTCATAACGCCCATTGCTTCGATTGTGAAGCCATATTTAGGTGCTTTTTCCTGATATTCTGCTACTGCAGAAACGGAGTTAGGTTCGCTTGTTGTGTAAAGGATACCGATTGTTTTTGCATCGGGCTGCATTTCACGGATCAGTTCCAGCTGTGCATCGATGGGCAGTTTATCACTTGTACCTGTGATATTGCCGCCTGTCAGTTTTGCCTGTTCAGGGTCTGTGATCGCTGTGAAGATAACAGGAATATCTTTATCTTCAGCTGCTGCATAACATGCTGTTGCAGAAGGTGTTGCGATGGCACACATCAAAGCCACATCATTTGCAGAGAAGTTCTGTGCGATCTGTGTTGCAATATTATCATCAAAACCGGCATTCTGGTAATCGATCTCGAAATCAACGCCTTCCACCAGACCTGCTTCTTCCAGACCTAACAGGAAGCCTTCACGACAGTTATCCAGAGATGCATGCTGACCATACTGGGAGATACCGATCACAGGAACATCGCCCTCCGCTGCACCGCCACCGCCGCAGCCTGTCAGTGTCATTGCCGCCATTACCATTGCCATTGTCATTGCCATAAATTTTTTCATAATCATTCTCTCCTTTTCTAGTCTTGTTTTGTTTCTGTTCTCGTCTAATCTCGTCTCAGCTGTTTTTATGAGCCTTTTCTTCCGTAGATAAAAGAAAAGCCCTGTTCCATAGTTCTTTAACTATGGGACAAGACTTGAATAATCCTGCGGTACCACCCAAATTGATGAAACATCATCCGCTCTGTTACCTGTACAGCCATACAGTTCCGCCCTGATAACGGGTGCGTTCCCCGTCGGTTACTACTCACTTTCGCTTTCGACCGCCCTCATAAGTCCATTCACCCATCCACCTGTTATTGCGATTCCACCATCCGCAACTCTCTGCAAACCGTTCTGAAGGGTTACTCCTCTTAATCACTGGTTTCAATATTTGGTTATGGATATTATAGCACTCTGGATTTGTTTGTCAACACATTTTCCACGAAAAAAAGATATCTTTCCACGACAGAAAGACATCTTTATATCTTTAAAATCTTAACTTTGACATTAAAACTCTGTTTTTCATCAGAACTTTAAACAGTGCAACGCCGCATACACTGACGGAGAGGAACTCACCAAGTGCCACCATGGCCATGCTCAGCCACAGAGGACTGCCGAACAGATACAGTTCCACACCGATAAAAGCATTGCAGATCACCAGCCACATGCTCGCCCCGAAAAGGCTTTTTGAAAACTTTGTTACAAAGAACATGGCTGCTGCTGTACAGGATGTACCAAAGACCACATCCATCATACCAAAAGGACTGAAGCAGTTTGCAATAAAACAGCCTAAAACCAGACCTGGTGCATATTTTCTGTTGATAAACGCCAGAAGCATCAGCATTTCTGAAAAACGAACCTGCACCATGCCAAAACTGAGCGGCGCGATCGCCAGTGTCAGTACCGTATAAATTGCTGCCACCATTGCTGTTACTGTAAGAAATTTTACATCCACCTTATTTTTTTCCATAAAAAAATGACCCTCCCTGTTTTTTATTTATCGAGATGGTTCAGATACCAAGGTCAAATTCAGTATCCTTCGCAGGTACATCTCGTCTTATTTATTTACGAATACGAGTATACTATATCTAAATCGAAATTGCAATCATTAAATACCCCGCAGAAATCATCCTGCGGGGTTTTCATCTTTATGTATAAAAATTATGATTGCGGCTGGTTATGCCAGTACTGCAGCCAGTTCTTCTACTGCTGTAGCTTCGTCAGCACCTTCTGCTGTGATCACAGCTGTCTGACCTTCCTGCATGTTCAGGGCAATTGTACCCATATTGCTTTTTGCATTGATTCTTTTTTCATCCACGCTTACATGGATTTCTGCTTCAAATTTGCCTGCTGTCTGCACGAAAAATGCAGCCTGTCTTGCATCCAGAGCAGATTTGATTACGATAGATTTCTGTGTCATTCTACTTCACCTTTACCCTCTCTCAGCGCTTCAGCAATATTGCTGATTTTACGCAGTCTGTGGTTG
>JAFZDV010000107.1 GCA_017560955.1 Anaerotignum sp. | reverse complement strand
TGAAGGCGGCGGCTTCCATGATGGCAGATTCTGCATTGAAAACGGTACAGATGAAGGAAGAACTGCAGGAGCCTGCTATTACAGAAACACTTTTGCAGGAAATGTCTGTGGTACAGGAAACTGTAGAATCGCCTGTGTTCGAATTGCCTGAAATTGATGAGGATGCACCCATTATTGACATTGCAGGCGTGGATGAAGCAACGATGCTGCCCAGAAAAGCCGTTGAACCTGTGGAAGAAGATATCCCCATTATTGAGATGGCGGAAATGGATGAAATGCAGGAAGAAGTGTCTGAAGTGCCTGTAGCGGAAGAAATCGAAGTGGAAGAAATAGCGGAAGATACTGTAGAACCTGCTGTGGAAAAAAAAGCAGAGGATGTGCCTGCGCCTGAAATTCCCACAGAGCCCGTAGAGGTGGAAAAACCTTATATCTATCCACCCATTGAACTGTTGGGGGCAGACCCTCAGACAGGAAACGGCGGCAACCGTGCGGAAATGATCGAAAATGCAAAAAAACTGGAATCTACACTGAAAAGTTTTGGGGTAGAGGCGAAAGTTATTCAGATTTCCAAAGGCCCTACTGTAACAAGATATGAACTTTCCCCCAGTCAGGGTGTAAAGGTAAGTAAGATCGTGAATCTGGCCGATGATATTGCTCTGAATCTGGCGGCAAGCGGCATCCGTATTGAAGCGCCTATCCCCGGCAAGGCGGCGGTAGGTATCGAAGTGCCTAACAGAGAAACACAGTCTGTTTATATGAGAACATTGCTGGAAAGTGATGCGTTCAGAGACCATGAATCCAAACTGGCCTTTGCGCTGGGGCAGGATATCGCAGGTAATCCAGTGGTAACAGATATCGCAAAAATGCCCCATCTGCTGATCGCAGGTGCGACAGGTTCCGGTAAGTCTGTATGTATCAATACCCTCATTACAAGTATCCTGTATAAGGCTGATCCTAAGGAAGTAAAACTGCTTCTGGTTGACCCTAAGGTGGTTGAACTGAGCGTTTACAACGGCATTCCTCATCTGCTGATCCCTGTTGTGACAGACCCTAAAAAGGCTTCCAGTGCGCTGAACTGGGCCGTAAGGGAAATGCTGCAGAGATATAATGATTTTGCGGCCCATGGTGTTCGTGACATCAAAGGCTTTAATAAAATGATGGAAGAAAAAGGCGATGAAAAAGGCAAGATGCCCCAGATTGTTATCGTCATCGATGAACTGGCAGACCTGATGATGGCTGCTCCCGGTGAAGTGGAAGATGCTATCTGCCGACTGGCACAGATGGCCCGTGCAGCAGGTATGCACCTGATTATTGCGACACAGCGTCCTTCTGTAGATGTTATTACAGGTGTTATCAAGGCAAACATCCCTTCCAGACTGGCCTTTGCCGTATCCTCCGGTATCGACTCCAGAACCATTCTGGATATGGTTGGTGCAGAAAAACTGCTGGGGAAAGGCGATATGCTGTTCTATCCCAGTGGTCAGAGCAAACCTTCCCGTCTGCAGGGTGCTTTTGTAACGGATCAGGAAGTAGAGGCTATTGTTGACTTCCTGAAGAAAAGCAGTAAGCCTTATTATACACAGGAAACCATCGATCAGATCACTTCCACAGCGAAAGCCGGCGGCGGTGATGTGGAGGATTCCGATGAGTTTTTTGGTCAGGCGGTTGATCTGATCATTGAAAAGGAAAAGGCATCCGTATCCATGTTACAGAGACAGTTCCGTATCGGTTATAACCGTGCGGCAAGGCTGATGGATGATCTGGAAAGACATGGTATCGTTGGCCCTGAAGAAGGCAGTAAGCCCAGAAAAGTGCTCATTACAAGAAGTGAATGGGAAGAAATGACAGGCAAAGTACCTGATGAAATCTAAGCGGGCGAAGCCCTTAAAAAAATTGCAGGCATGTGGGCCTGCAATTTTTTTGTTTACTGTAGGAATAAACAGATTCGTTCTTATGCAAAGCATAAGAGACTCTCTGTTTTCCTCGGCGAAAACGCGGTTTCCGCCTGCGGATTTTATTCGGGTAACCTTAGCAGGTTTCCCGAACCCTTCCGCTGACTTTTGGCAAATTTCTGGTTTTGCAGATTGACAAAAACACACAAGTATAGTACCATCGTAATAGGGTCATATGACTGACGGAAGTGGAAGAAACCACATGGAGTATGACTGTTCGAATGCCGACCGTCTGGGCAATGATGCTTAGATTGGTGCGGTTTTTTTTGTGGGAAAAAGGTGGAATAAAATCTTTTCTGATAAGAAAAACTGACCCTGTTGAGTATCAAATTAACCAGTATTGTGAACGGTGCAGAGGCACCAAGCAGAGAGGAGTTTTTTCGAATGTTTAAATCCGACTTACAGATCGCACAGGAATGCAAAATGGAACATATCCTGGAAGTAGCAAAAAAAGCAGGTATTCCCGAAGAATACATTGATTGCTACGGCAAATACAAAGGCAAAATCAGCGACAAATACTTCAATGAAATCAAAGACAACAAAGATGCAAAACTGATTCTGGTTACAGCTGTTAACCCTACACCCGCTGGTGAAGGTAAAACAACAGTAACAATCGGTCTGACACAGGCTCTGCAGAAAATGGGCAAAAATGCGATCACATGTCTGCGTGAACCCTCCCTGGGTCCCTGCATGGGCGTAAAAGGCGGCGCAGCTGGCGGCGGCTATGCTCAGGTAGTTCCCATGGAAGATATCAACCTGCACTTCACAGGTGACCTGCATGCTATCACAACAGCAAACAATCT
>JAFZDV010000106.1 GCA_017560955.1 Anaerotignum sp. | reverse complement strand
TATTCCAGATGGATATGCTTTTTCGCCTTACGGATATCTTCAATCAGAGCCTCAAATTTATCTTTCCCGTTATTATAATAGTCCACCTGATTATTAAAGGTGATCCAGCTGCCACTGTTCAGATGCATGTGGATCAGGTCTGTCACATATTCATTCTCAACCAGCTGCTCATTATTTCGGATCTGCTTTTTCTGCTCTCTGTTCTTTCGCACCGCGGCAACATCATTTCGGTAAACCGCTCGGTCATATTCTTCTTTTTTCAGGAACATTTTTTCTCTGCGGCTGTTTCGCCCGAAGACCATATATACGATAAATCCCAGAACAGGAACAAACAGGAGCACCAGAAGCCATGCCCATGTACTGGAGGGGTTTCTTCGTTCAAAGAAAACGATCAGACCTGACAGGATAATGTTGCCCACCAGAATGATCATTCCGCCCAGCACCAGCCAGCTCAGAAAACCACCTGACAGATTTTCAAGAATTCCGCCCATTTTCCCCTCCTCCTTTCTTCTGATTCATAGAATTTCGGTATTTTACCTATTATTTTAGTATAACTCGATGTCAATTCGGTTGCAACCGCCCTTTTTACGAAAAAAATCAAAAAAATTCAATATTTTTACTTCCCTAAATGAGAAAACAATGGTAGAATAATGAAATGTGAAAAAATAACTGTAAAACAGAAGGTTTTACACGCTGTTATAAAAGGAGGAACTACTTTGAACGCTTCTGATATCACGATCATCATCATCCTTGTGCTGGCAGTTGCTATCTTCTTTGCATACCGCATGAACAGAAAAGCAATGGGTCAGATGATCCAGGCACAGGACTTCATTGACGCAAACCGTCAGACTGTACAGATTTTTGTTATCGACAAGAAAAACGAAAAACCTTCCGCATCCAACATGCCCAAAGCGATTTTTGAACAGCTGCCCAAAAAGGCAAAAGCAAAAAAAGCTTTCCTGGTAAGAGCAAAGGTTGGCCCTCAGATCGTAACTCTGATGTGCGACAAACCCGTATACGAAGTAATGCCCGTTAAGAAAAATGTAAAAGTTGAACTGGCTGGTATGTACATCGTAGGCATCACAGGCATGAACCTGGAAGACAAAAAGAAAAAGACTTTCTCTGAAAAAATCGCTGCAAGCGCAACTCGCACAATGCAGAAAGAATCCCAGAAAGCAAAAGAAAAAGCAAACAAATAAGAAAAGACAGCCTGTTCTTCGGAACAGGCTTTTTTCTTTCTTTATATACTATGACCGTAGAAAAAGGAAGCACCTGCGAAGCAGGTATTTCCTTTTACAAGGCATAGTATGAGCAGGCTTTGCCTGCGAATAGTATAATGTGCTGCGAAACAGCACACAGACGCTAAAAGCGTCTGCTCTGCAGATATAATCTGCAGGCATTATACCGCTTTTTTCTTTGTTTATCGTTGACAGAAATGGAGAAATTATAGTAAAATATTTTTTATTAGGAAAACAGCTATGAAAAGGAGAGTAAGTGATCTCCTTCTGCTGACAGAGAGCCCCGGCAGCTGGAAAGGGGCGCAGAAGAATCACCGAAGATGGCCTTGGAGCTTCGCACCGAATGTTTCCAGAACACTAGGCTGCGACGGGTTCACCCGTTATCGTGACTGAGTATTATTATACTCGCTGAGGTTTTTTCCGTGAGGGAAAAACGAAGTAAGGTGGTAACACGGTCATATTCCGTCCTTTCGAAAGAGAGGACGGTTTTTTAGTGCTCGTTTTCCAAATCCCAAAAATGTAAATAATCTTCATTTATATTAAGAAGAAATATTTTTTAAAGGAGAGATCATCGTGGAAAAAGAAAAATTCTATATCACCACACCCATTTACTATCCCAGTGACAAACTGCACATCGGTCATTCCTACTGCACAGTAGCAACTGACACAATGGCTCGTTACAAAAGACTGCGCGGCTATGATGTTATGTTCCTGACAGGTACAGACGAACATGGCCAGAAAATCGAAAGAATCGCTTCCGGTCAGGGTATGACTCCCAAAGCATACACAGACAAAGTTGTAGCAGGCATCAAAGACCTGTGGAAACTGATGGAAATTTCCTATGACAGATTCATCCGTACAACAGATGATTACCACATCGCAGCTGTACAGAAAATCTTCAAAGCGCTGTATGAAAAAGGCGATATCTACAAATCTTCCTACGAAGGCTGGTACTGCACACCCTGTGAATCCTTCTTCACAGAAACACAGCTGAAAGACGGCAAATGCCCCGACTGCGGCCGTGACGTAGAACTGCTGAAAGAAGAAAGCTACTTCTTCAAACTGTCCAAATACGGCGACAGAATCATCAAATATTATGAAGAAAACCCCGAATTCCTGCAGCCCAACACACGTCAGAACGAAATGATCGCGAACTTCCTGAAACCCGGTCTGGAAGATCTGTGTGTTTCCCGTACATCCTTCAAATGGGGCGTACCTGTAGACTTCGATCCCGGTCACATCGTATATGTATGGATCGACGCTCTGTCCAACTACGTAACAGCTATGGGCTGGGGCACAGACCATGATGAAGACTACCAGAAATACTGGCCCGCAGATGTTCACGTTGTAGGTAAGGAAATCGTTCGTTTCCACGCGATCATCTGGCCCGCAATGCTGATGGCTATGGATATGCCTCTGCCTAAGAAAGTATTCGGTCACGGCTGGCTGGTAATCAACGGCGGTAAAATGTCCAAATCCGTTGGTAACGTTGTTGACCCCGTTGTTCTGTGCGAAAAATACGGCGTAGACGCGATCCGTTACTTCCTGCTGAGAGAAATCGCTTTCGGTCAGGATGGTAACTTCACAAACGAAGCACTGATCCAGAGAATCAACTCCGACCTGGCAAACGACCTGGGTAACCTGGTTTCCAGAACATGCGGTATGATCGAAAAATACTTCGGCGGCACACTGCCTGCTGACAGAACAGAATCCGAATTCGACGCAGACCTGAAAGCAATGGCAGCATCCGTAATTCCCGTTGTGGAAGAAAAAATGGACAACATGCTGTTCTCCGATGCTCTGGTTGAAATCTGGAACCTGATCCGCAGAACAAACAAATATATCGACGAAACACAGCCTTGGGTACTGTGCAAAGACGAAGCGAAAAAAGGCGAACTGGCTAACGCTCTGTACAACGTTGCAGAAGCAATTCGTATCGTTTCCATCCTGATCCAGCCCTTCATGCCTCTGACACCCGGCAAAATCTGGGCTCAGCTGAATGTTCCTGCGGAAGCAACAGAATGGGAAACAACAAAAACATGGGGCATGCTGCCTGCGGAACTGGCTGTTCAGAAAGGTGAAACACTGTTCCCTCGTATCGACATGAAAAAAGAACTGGCTGAACTGGAAGCAGCGATCAAAGCATCTCAGGCTACATCCATCGCAAACCAGGGCAAAAAAGAAGAAGAACCCAAAAAAGAAGAAGCGAAAGCTCCTGCACACGAAGAACCTGAATACCCCGCAGAAATCACAATCGACG
>JAFZDV010000105.1 GCA_017560955.1 Anaerotignum sp. | reverse complement strand
GGTATACTGTGATTACTACGGGAATGATCAGACCAGACTGAGAAGCTGTTTTTTCGTTGAATTCTTTTCAGAAGCCCATGATGTTCACACCATGCTGACCCAGTGCGGGACCAACAGGAGGAGCGGGTGTTGCCTTCGCTGCGGGGATCTGTAATTTAATATAACCTGTTACTTTCTTTGCCATGATGGCACCTCCTATTAATGTGGTAATTAGCGGGGATTGTCCCTCCCACTCGGCAGAATTCTCTGCCTTTTAACAAACAATTGACTTAATTTTATAAACTGAATTACAGTTTATCGATCTGAGCGAAATCAAGCTCTACGGGTGTTTCCCTGCCAAAGATGGAAAGACTTACGACCAGCGTTTTCTTGTGGATGTTGATCTCTTTGATCTGACCCACAGAATCCGCAAAGGGACCTGTAGCAACGCGAACACTTTCGCCGATTTCTACATCCAGATTTTCCACCTGGCCGCCGATACCCATCGCACGCACTTCTGCGTCTGTCAGGGGCACGGGTTTGGAACCGGGACCCACGAAGCTTGTTACGCCTCTAGTGTTACGAACGACATACCATGTCTCGTCATTCATGATCATATTCAGCAGTACATAACCGGGGAATACCTTGCGCTGAACCGTTTTCTTCTGGCCGTCCTTCATCGTTTCAACAACGTCCTGCAGGGGCACGCTTACTTCAAAGATCTGATCCTGCATACCTCTGTTTTCCACTGTTTTTTCGATGTTGGCTTTTACTTTGTTTTCATAACCGCTGTAGGTATGAACAACGTACCATCTTGCTTCGGCAGACACTTCTTTGGTTTCCTCAGCCTTATTGATTTCTTCAGACATTTGAACCATCCTTTTTCTAATTCGTATTAACTATTAACCTAACAGACCAATGATCGCGCTGTAACCTGCAGTGAAAACTGTGTCCATGCAGAAGATAATAGCACCGATGATCAGGGATGTGACAACAACTGTTGCTGTTTTCTTAACAACTTCGGGGCGCGCGGGCCACACGATTTTTTTGAACTCCGCTTTGTAATCTGCGAAAGTATCTTTGTCATTGCCTTTTTTTGTTGCTTTTGCTGTTTTTGCCTGAGGAGCTGGCTTCGTTTGCTTCACTTCGTTCGTTTGGTTTGTGATGTTCTTTTCTTCCAATACGTTCACTCCTTAACTACGGAATGTCTCACACAAAATGATTATTTTGTTTCTTTGTGCATTGTGTGAGTTTTGCAGAACTTACAATATTTTTTGATTTCCATTCTGTCAGGCATAACTTTTTTGTCTTTAGTTGTGCTGTAGTTTCTCTGTTTGCACTCTGTGCAAGCCAAGGTAATTCTTGTTCTCAAGATTTTCACCTCCGTCTCTGATGAATGTTGTTTGCTTAAAGATTTTTGTCCATCTGATTTTTTGAATCCAGACACACAAAAAAAAGACCTCCGTCTTCCGATATAGAATATCACAAGGGGGGTCTCATTGTCAACAAAAATCGCAGGGAACCCCACAGTTTATAGGGTTTTCCCAGTTTTTTTGCATCTGAAAGCCTTTTTTAGGCAATTTTTTACTGATTCTTCATATATTCTTCCAGAGCAACCGCCAGCTGGTCAGGACAGCTTGTGTTTCTTCTGCCGCAAGTGATGCCTTTCAGTCTTCTTGCCGCTTCTTCAGGTGTCATACCTTCCGCCAGTGCAGCCAGACCTTTGTGGTTACCATCACAGCCGCCCAGGAAACTGATGTTTTTCACAACGCCGTCTTCTACGTCAAATTCTACGCGTACTGCGCAGATACCTTTTGTATCATATTTTACATGCATATCTCTTTCCTCCTCAGAATTTATCCTGTCAGACAGAATATCATAAATCCTGCCAAATCTCAACTTTATTTACGGGCTTTACCGATAAAATAAGTGATGAAGAACAGCACAGCCGCTGTCAGCACCATTGTCGCCCCTGCGGATGTGCCAAAGGTATAGGAAATACCTAAACCCACTACGGATGCCACCAGACCGAACACAGTCGCTGTCCAGTGATAACTTCTCGCTGTGGTCGTGATGTTTCTTGCTGCCGCCGCTGGTAAAATCAGCAGAGAGTTGATCATCAGGATACCTACCCAGCGGATGGATACCATGACCGCTACCGCTACCATCATCACAAAGATATTTTCCACCAGCATGACTTTCACGCCTCTGCTTGCCGCCAAAGAACGATTGATGCTCAACAGCAGCAACTGGTTGTACAGCATCGCCCACAGCGCATAGGCAACCACCAGCACAATAGTAATGGTCAGCAGGTCTTTTCTGCCCACCGTCAAAATGTCACCTATTAAATAGGAAGAGTATTTTGCAAAGCCACCGCTGGCAGACAAGATCACGATACCCAGTGCCATAGCCGCAGAAGAAAATACACTGATAACTGTATCAGAAGACACCATATTGGCAGATTTTACTTTTGTAATGACCAGACCAAGGAAAATACCGAAGGCCAACATCGCCAGAAGGGGGTCTTCCATCCCCAGCAGTACACCAAGGCCAATGCCTGTAAATGCGCTATGCCCCAGCGCATCAGAGAAAAATGCCATCTTATTATTGACTGCCATGGTACCTAACAGCGCAAACAAAGGCGCGATCAGGATAGATGCCAGAAAGGCATTTTTCATAAAATCATAATCAAACATGGAAATGGGAAGCATCTCCATGAAATTATAGATCATTTCCATTCTGCCACCTCCTCAGGAGAGAAGCCAAAGGCATCTTTGAATGCATCTGTACGGAAGACTTCGTCCGCATCGCCTTCCGCCACAACTGTTTTATCCAGCAGAACGACCTTATCGGCATATTTTCTGATCAGACCCAGATCATGGGAAACCAGAAGGACAGCCATATGCTGTTCATCCCTCAACTCCATGATGCGTT
>JAFZDV010000104.1 GCA_017560955.1 Anaerotignum sp. | reverse complement strand
TTGCAACCGCACCGAACATCGCCTTTGTCAGCATAGGTCTGTCATAAGGCAGTTCATTTTCTTCAGACAGCATCACGATAGAGGCTGTGCTGTTTCTCAGTCGGATGGATTTCGCCGCATTGAGTGCCGCTGTACCGCCGCCCAAGATCACGAATTTTTCTTCGGAATCTTTGCGGAAGCCTGTATCGGGATCCGCTACGGGAACGAAATTGTCGGGGCCTACACCGCAAACGGGACATACTTCTGCATCAGAGGGAATGATTTCGCCGCAAACCAGACATTTCACCAGACCGGCTCTTGCGGAAGGTTTCTTCACTTCGCCCTGCAGCAGTTTCACACCAAACTGATAACCGAATTCAAATGCTTCTGCCAGATCTTTTTCAGAGGGTTTCAGGCGAACTTTGAAGCCGTCAACTACACGCAGATTGATCTGTTTCAGTCTTTCGATGATATGAGGAACGCCTTCACCGGACCAGCCGTAGCTGCCGAACGCAGAAGCCAGTTTGCCGCCGTGGATAGGTGCGTACATACCTGTTGTCAGATCCCAGATAGGTTTCAGTGCTTCCTGCAGGATTGTAGGTGTACCGAAGAGGATACCATCAGCCGCGCCGATTTCGCCTGCTACCACGCCTGCGTCTGCGGTTACCAGATCGTAGGATTTTACATCGATATCGCCGGCTTCCTGGATACCTTTTTTGATTTCTTCCGCCAGCTGTTCTGTGTAACCGTAAGCACTTACGTAAGGGATGACTACTGTTGTTTTTTCGTTTGTGGGCATTTCGCACCATGCATCATAGATCGCCATCAGTTCGGGAATATGGCTATCCAGTACGGGGCCGTGACCGGGACAGATCAGGTCGATATCCAGTTCGCGAACGCGTTTCAGGGCATCTGTCATGTAGGGCTGTTTGAAGGGGCCCAGGATGTTGTCGAAATAATATTTTGTGGCTCTCAGATAGCCTTCATAATCTGTTACTGTGCTGCGCAGGATACCTTCGTGAGCATAGTGAGAACCGAAGGAGTCGCATGTCACCAGAGTCTGGTCTTCCACTACGTATGTGTACATAGTGTCGGGCCAGTGCAGATTAGGCACGGACAAAAAACGCAGTGTTTTGTTACCGATCTTCATTTCATCGCCGTCATTCACTGCGATGGAGTAAAAATCTTCATTTACGATTTCCTTCAGGAAAGAGATCGCTGTTGGTGTAGCGATGATTTTCACTTTAGGGTTTTCCTGTACCAGACGAACAATGGAGCCGGCATGGTCAGGTTCTGTATGGCTGACTACGATGTAATCGATGGTATCGATATCCAGCTGTTCTGTCAGGGCAGCTCTGTAGTCATCATAGAATTTTTCTTTCGCTGTTTCGAAGACAATAGTCTTGTCCCCCGCCTTCAGGATGTAGGAGTTATATGTTGTACCAAATTCTGTGTACATGATAATGTCGAATACTTTCAGGTCTTTATCCAGGATACCTGCCCAATACAGGTCGTTTTTCAGCTGCAGAGTTCTCATATTATACACCTCTCAAATCATTTTACTAGGATTTAATGTCAAAAAATGAAGGGAATCTCTTTTTCCCTCTTTATGAAAATAGAGGAGAGCTTGCCGCCCTCCTCCTTAAAATTCTTAGCTATTATACTTCTTTTTTCCACAGACCGTGCAGGTTGCAGTATTCATATGCTGCGATCAGTTCTTCGCCTTCAGCCAGTGCAAAAACTGCTTCGGGAGCACCTGTGTGATCCAGATATTTTACCTGAACGCCTTTATTTGTGTGCAGAACGATCCATGCGATGTGATGTTCTTCGATCATGGGGTGAGTTACTTCACCAACAACTACTTTTACTTCTTTGCCGTTTACTTCTACTACAGGAACATGTTTTTCACCAGCACCATCAGATGTGTTGGGAACCAGTTCATCCATTTTCTGGCCACAGCAGAATACGGGAACGCCTTTGTCTTCGATTTTTGTAACGATGTTACCACAGTGTGCGCATTTGTAGAATTTAGGTTCTTTCATAATTTGTTCCTCCTTGTTCATGTATACTCTCTCTTTTATTATTATTTCTAATCGATAATTATTCTCATTTGATATCTTTTCTAAATTATATCTCTGAGATAGGGATTTGTCAATCACCTTTTTAAATATTTTGCACTTTTTTTATTTCCTTATTCTTTTTATTTTTTCTCTTGCTTTTCTATGTCTTTATGATATCATAATTTTAAGAAGAAAAGTGTTGCAAATGCCACAGAAAGGAAAAAGATATGGAAAATATATCGAAAAATGCTCTGTTTCAGAATGTTTCTATTGAAAGCATTGAAAAAATGATGCCCTGCTTTGAAATGAAAAAGCGAAATTTTGCAGAAAAAGACATCATTCCCACTGTAGAAGGAACAAAGGAATATATCTGCCTGCTGCTGGAAGGGGCTGTTTCCGTCAGCCGCATTTCCATCGACGGCTCTCTGGATCTGCTGGAATATATGGAGGATACAGGTGTTTTCGGCGATGCTTTTGCCTTTGCTAACCGCGAAGATGAATTCATCACCGTATGCGAAAAAGACTGTTCCGTTCTGTTTATCGAAAAAGGCCAGATCACAAAACGCTGCTCCAATGCCTGTCAGCATCATACACAGGTAGTAGAAAACCTGCTGCAGCTGATGGCCGGAAAAGTGGTACACCTGACAGAAAAGGTGGATATCCTCAGCCACCGATCTATCCGCGGCAAACTGATGAGCTATTTCCGCATCCAGAGCACAAAACAGAATAATCTGACCTTTGAGCTGCCTTTTTCCCTCCTGAAACTGGCAAATTACCTCTGCATCGACCGCAGTGCTATGATGCGTGAACTGAAAAAGATGAAAGATGACGAAATGATCGAAATGGACGGCAGAATGGTAACTCTGCTGTAAAACAAAACAGGCTATAGAAAGAAAATCTATAGCCTGTTTTGTTTTTCATGTATTTTTATGATGAAGGTATTTTTCTCTTGTCGCCAGTCCGCCGCGGATATGCCGTTCCGCCTTATTCACTTCCAGAACTGCACGAACGGACTTCGCCAGATCAGGATCGATGCGCTCCACCCTGTCTGTGATGTCCTTATGCACTGTGGATTTGCTGATGCCGAATTTCTTCGCCGTTTCCCGCACCGTCGCATTTGTCGTGATCATGAATTTCGCCACTTCCACCGCCCGCTCCTCGATATATGTCTTCAAACCAAGCACTCCTCTAAGTATCGCTTGGTTATGTATATGCTGTACTTTGGCAGGATATGTACCGATTGCCCCTTTCATCACTATGTATAAAACAACGCATAAACAGACATTGTTTGCATATATGCACACCAAAACCGCAAAAATAAAAAATCCCGTATAATCTTTGTTTCTAATACCCCTTTTTTCTATATTTATCTTGCCATTTTTCTTAAAATGTTATATTATACAGATTCGTTGTATATTTTCAAAGATGAATCATGAAAGGTGAATTATGAATATTCTGAAAGACAAATGCTTTTTTAAATTTTTGGTCCCCTCTCTGATCGGGGCATTTTTATTTGTCACCCCCATCAAGCAGGGCGGCAACATGACCATCCCCATTGCCGTAGCAGCGAATAAACTGCTGGATCTCATGGGAGATGCAACACTGACCATCATCTGGGTGCTGATTTCCCTCAGTGCTATCCTGACAATCATTCACAAAACCATCGGTATCGGTCTGCTGAAGAAAAATCCCAAAGTGGACAATCTGTTCAGCGTAAAAGGTTTCTGGCTGACGATCCGCATGATCGGTTTTGCTTTTGCAAACATGATTTATTTCAACATCGGCCCCGAAATCATCATTGGCGATTTAACAGGCGGCATGGTCATCAACGACCTGATCCCCATTCTGGTCTGTGTGTTTCTGCTGGCAGGTATTCTGCTGGCACTGCTGCTGAATTATGGTCTGCTGGACTTTTTCGGCGCCCTGATGATTAAACTGATGCGCCCCGTCTTTAACCTGCCCGGCAGAAGTGCGCTGGACTGCGTAGCTTCCTGGTTAGGTGACGGCTCCATCGGCGTTCTGCTGACAAGCAGACAGTATGAAGAAGGCTTCTATTCCAAGAGGGAAGCAACTGTTATCGCAACAACTTTCTCTGCCGTAAGTATCACATTCAGTTTGGTTGTAATCAGCCAGGTAAAACTGGAGGCGATGTTCATCCCTTTCTATCTGGTGGTATCTCTGGCAGGTATCGTCGCTGCCATCATCGTGCCCAAACTGCCTCCTCTGTCCAGAGTCCCCGATTCTTACTACACAGCCGTTTCTCACAGAGAGGATATCCCCGAGGGTATGTCCCCTGTGCAGTACGGCATGAAACTGGCCCTGAACAAAGCAGAAAATGCACCCACTTTCAAAGAATTTGCCCGTGAAGGCATCGAAAACGTATGCGAAATGTGGTTCGGTACACTGCCCGTTATTCTGGCAATGGGTACCATCGCCCTGATCATTGCAGAATTCACACCTGTCTTCCGTATACTGGGTATCCCTTTTACCTACGTATATCAGCTGCTGCAGATCCCTGAAGCTGAACTGGCAAGCCAGACAGTTATCGTTGGTTTTGCGGATATGTTCCTGCCCAGCGTTATCGCTTCTTCCATCGAAAGCGATATCACAAGATTCGTTGTTGCGGCAACCAGCGTAACACAGCTGATCTATATGTCTGAAATCGGCAGTATCATCATGGGCAGTAAAATCCCCGTTTCCGTGAAAGATCTGTTCATCATCTTCCTGGAAAGAACCATCGTAACATTGCCCGTTATCGCAATTTTTGCACATCTGTTATTCTAAATGAAAAAAAGCAATAAAAAACAGCGGAAATTTTTCCGCTGTTTTTTTCATGCTTATTTTTTCATCAGTTTCATCAGCATCTGTGCTGTATGTACCTTCTGCGCAGTACCCTGAGGGTTCAGTGTGCCATCGTCATTGCCGCCGATGATGCCCGCGTCACAAGCCCACTGCATAGCAGGGATGGCATATTCGCTGATAGCAAAGGCATCTGCATAGGACAGGATATTTGTTTCCTCGCCAACAGAAACATCATAGCCTTTATACTGGGCATATCTCCAGAGGATGGCCGCCAACTGTTCTCTGGTCACTGCATCGTTTGCACCAAAGGTATTGCCATCGTAACCGCTCATCACACCTGTCTGTGCCGCCCAGATGATGCCATTTCTATTCGGATGGGCATTTCCCACATCCTGATAGAAGCAATATGTTCCGGTTTTAGGTTTGCCTTCTGCCGCCCACAGTGCCTGCGCCACCATACCGCGGGTCGTTGTATCATTGATGCCAAAAGTGCCGTCTTCTTTATTTGTCAGGATGCCTTTGCTCAGACAGTATGCCACCGCCTCACGGTACCACTGAGTTTCAGGGAAATCATATGTTTTGCCTCCCAGTTTTGCGTAACAGGGCATAAATGCTTTATTCAGTGCGCCCAGCCATGTCATACCGTTGGCACGCTTCACATCCAGTGTATTGATCATGACATCTCTGGTATTCAGTCGTTTGCCTGTGTCAGGGCTCATGATAGTGCCAACCGCACTGATGACATAATATTTGCCGTCCACCTTACCCAGATAGATCATTTCATGGCCTGTAAAGCACAGGGCAGAACCCATAGGCATTTTATCCAGGATCATACATTTTTCTTCGACAGACATATTTGTCATATCGATTTTTTCCATATTCATATTCCACTGCCAGTTGCCGTTTCGTGCCACTTCCAGACCGAAGCAGGAATAAATGGTACGAACCATACCGGAACAGTCTTCCACCTCCAGCATACCACCCCAACCATAGGCATCACCAAGGCTCTGCATGGATACCACCGCAATATTTTCCATGGTCAGAGGCAGATAACCTTCGTGTACTTTTGCTGTTTCGGGAATTAACGCCATTTCCTTGCTGTAACTGCCGTCTGCATTCCTGACAGGCAGATATACTACATAGTTATGATAAGCAGAACGATTGCCGATCATCTGGTCAGGCTTCAGGTCCTTCACCATCTCCAGGGCTGTGCCTGTGGTCAGCATTCGTTTGGAAGTGTTTGGTGTTTCATAAGACTTATCTGTATAAACTTTATTACCGTAAACCACCAGCAGGTCTTCAGAAGGCAGATCCCATGCAGAAAGCCACTCTTCCTTGTTTTCGCAAAGGGCTACATCTTCCACGGGCACCCAGCCGGAACAGCTGGCAATACGCGCCTGATAAAATTTTCCATCCGCAGATGTGGCATAGATCAGCATTGGTTCATTGACAGGGACTGCACTCAGATCCATATTGTCGGAATCTTTGTCAGCGGGGTCATCCAACAGGAAATTATCACTGGGGAAAACCTGTACCGTCGTTCTGTTCACTGCAATACCGTAACGGACAGGCATACTTTCTTTCGCAGCAGGGTCCTGGGTATTATCCAGCATCTCCTGAAAATACGCCCAGTCTGTTTTCTTCCCTTCCTCATCATAAGTCCAGCTGAGATAATACTGGGCATCGGCTGTAGAAGAAGAATACAGGGCTGCATTTTTAGAAACGCCATTATAAGTGGCTACACCGCTCTTCAGGTCCATTACCATGGTACCGTCCGCCAGAAAGGTATCCTGATTGAAGGCCTGAATTTCCTCCTGTGTCAGGATCACATCGTGATAGCCCTCATGGTAATCTGCCCAGAAAGACGCATCAGACATTTCTGCAGTCACATCAGGCATATATTTCACCCCTGCTAATGCAGGCTGCACAAAAGACGCCGAAAGCACCATTGCAAGGGATAAACTCAATACTTTTTTCGTTTTATATAACATCTTTGGTTCCTCCTTTTCAAAGTTTTCTGTTTTATCATAGCACTTTATCCTTTTCCTGTCACCAGAATCTTCCTATAGAATATACATGAAAAACAGACAACAAAAAAGCCTAGTATTTTCATACTAGGCTTCAAATGAGTCACCCGGGACTCGAACCCGGGACACCTGGATTAAAAGTCCAGTGCTCTACCGACTGAGCTAGTGACCCATAAAAAAGTGGAAGTTACAGGGCTCGAACCTGTGACCCTCTGCTTGTAAGGCAGATGCTCTCCCAGCTGAGCTAAACTTCCACAAAATGGATTCTGGCGACCATCTACTCTCCCAGGCAGCTGCCCACCAAGTACCATCGACCGCTTAGGTCTTAACCGTCGTGTTCGGAATGGGA
>JAFZDV010000103.1 GCA_017560955.1 Anaerotignum sp. | reverse complement strand
GTTAAAAAAGCTCAGGTGCTCGAAGTCATTGAAGAAACGGGTTTCAAGCCTAATGAACTGGCTCGTGCTCTGTTTAAAAAATCCTCCAGAATTATCGGTGTCATTGTACCAAATATTGAAAATGCCTTTTTTGGTGAGCTTGCAAGGGCTATCGAAGAAGCGGCATATCAGAACAACTTCCGTATCATTCTGTGTAATTCCCTGAATGATACAGAAAAGGAACTGCTTAATATTCAGACACTTCGTCAGCTTCATGCAGACGGTATCATCATCATGACGAACAGTGAAGGCCTCGCCGGAAAAATCGGGGACTGCAGTGTTCCTTTTGTGATTCTTGACCGTAAGATCGAAGGTCTGGATGAGATCGCTTTTATCGAAGCAGATCATTATAAAGGCGGCAGAATGGCTATGGAGCATCTGCTGGACTGTGGCTGCAAAAATATCGTGTGTATGCGTGGTCCTCAGAAGTTTTCCAGTGGTCAGGAGCGTTTCCAGGGCTATCTGGATGTCTGCAGAGAACGCGGTCTGAAAGAACAGTGGCTGGACTGCGATTATGACTATGAAGAAGGGCTTCGTATGGCAGAAAAGGTGCTGGAAGAATATCCTGATGCAGACGGCATCCTTGCCTGCAATGATATGGTTGCCATTGCGACCTATAAAATTTTGCTGAGCAAAGGGCTCAGAGTGCCTGAGGACATTCAGCTGATCGGATTTGATAATATTCGTTTCAGCAGACTCTTTGCACCGGAATTTTCGACCATCATTCAGCCCATTCGAGAAATGGGTACACTGGCGGTAGAAGTGATTGCAAAGCATGCCAACGGCGAACCGATCAAAAAGGAAAATCTGTTTGATGTTTCTCTTGTGGAACGTCAGACAACAAAACATAAATAAGAAACTGGCTATAAGAGATGAAGGAAGGGGACATTACATTGAAAAAACAGGGAATTCTGAACAGCGATATTTCCAGAGTGCTGTCTTACATGGGCCATACAGATACGATCTGTATCGGTGACTGTGGTCTGCCCATCCCCGATGCAGTAGAACGCATCGATCTGGCACTGTGTTTTGGTGAACCTACATTCATGAGAACACTGGAAATCGTTGCAGGTGATATGAAAGTGGAAAAAATCGTTCTGGCAGAAGAAATCAAGGAACAGAACCCTGCTGTGCTGGGTCAGATCCAGGAATTCTTTGCAGGTCAGGATGTGGAAGTGGAATTCGTTTCCCATACAGAACTGAAAGCAAGAACAAATGATTGCAAAGCAGTCATCAGAACAGGTGAAACAACACCTTATGCAAACATTATTCTGCAGAGCGGCTGTATTTTTGCTTAAAAGCAAGTTTTATAGAGGAGAAAAAATAAGGAAAGGGGCTTGAGCGAAATGAATATCGAAATGAAGGGCATAGATAAAGCCTTCGGATCGAACCAGGTATTAAAAAATGCCGGATTCTTTCTGAAGGATGGTGAAGTCCATGCTCTGATGGGCGAAAATGGTGCGGGTAAGTCCACATTGATGAAGATCCTGACTGGTGTGTATACAAGAGATGCAGGTACTGTGTTGGTTGATGGTAAAGAAGTTGTTTACAAAAACCCTCAGGAAGCAGAAAAAGCAGGTATCGTTTTCATCTATCAGGAACTGAATGTACTGTTTGACCTGACTGTAGAAGAAAACCTGTTCATGGGTAAAGAAATCACAAAAGGCTTTGGTATCTGTGATAAAAAAGCAATGAGAGCCAAAGCACAGGAAGTAATGGACAAGATGGGAGTAAACATCCCCGTAGACGCTGTTATGTCTGATCTGTCTGTTGGTCAGCAGCAGATGGTAGAAATCTGTAAAGCGCTGATGGCAGATGCGAAGGTAATCATCATGGATGAACCTACAGCGGCTCTGACAGCAAGTGAAACAAGAGGTCTGTTTGAAGTTATCAACTCTCTGCGTAAAAAAGGTGTATCCATCGTATACATCTCTCACCGTATGGAAGAAATCTTCGAACTGTGCGACAGAATCACAGTCCTGCGTGACGGTGAATATGTAGGCACAGAAAATATCGCAGAAATCGATCTGGACCATGTTGTTCAGATGATGATCGGCCGTACAATCGGTGAAAGATTCCCTAAAAGAGAATCTCACATCGGTGCGGAAGTACTGCGTGTAGAAGGTCTGACAAGCGGCAAACTGTTCAAGGATGTTCACTTTGATGTAAAAGCGGGTGAAGTTCTGGGCGTTTCCGGTCTGATGGGCGCAGGCAGAACAGAAATCATGCAGGCACTCTTCGGTAACCTTCCTCTGGATTCTGGTAAGATTTTTATCGACGGCAAAGAAGTAACGATCAAAAATCCCAGACAGGCGATTGCCAACGGTATCGGCTTCATCACAGAAGACCGTAAAGTGGAAGGTCTGCTGCTGGAAAAGAGTATTGCAGAAAATATCCATATTGCCAACCTGGGTAAAGTTTCCAACGGCTTCGTGCTGAATAAGGAAAAACAGCTGAACCTGGTTAAGAAAGGTATCGAAGAATTCAAAGTAAGATGTTTCGGTCCTGAACATGAATGCGGTAATCTGTCCGGTGGTAACCAGCAGAAGATCGTACTGGCAAAATGGGTTTATACAGATCCTAAGATCCTGATTCTGGATGAACCTACCAGAGGTGTAGATATCGGTGCGAAAAAGGAAATCTACAATATCATCAATCAGATGGCTGCCGATGGTGTAGCTGTCATCATGGTATCTTCCGAACTGCCCGAAGTTCTGGGTATGAGTGACAGAATCGCAGTCGTACATGAAGGTAAGATCACAGGTATCCTGGATGCTGCAGAAGCAGATCAGGCAAAAGTAATGACATTAGCTACAGGGGGAAGTTTATAATGGAAAACAATAAGAAATCCTTAGGGGCTTTTTTAAGCGAATATGCAGCATATATTGCGCTGGTCGTGCTGGCAGTGGTTCTGTGTGCAGTCAGCCCCGAATTCAGAACAGCAAGTAACTTTTTGAATCTGATGCGTCAGGCAACATTCAATGGTCTGATCGCATTTGGTATGACATGTGTAATCCTGTCTGACGGTATCGACCTGTCCGTAGGTTCCACATTTGCGCTGAGTGCTATCATCTGTGCAGAAATGATCGTAAATGGTATTTCTGCTCCTCTGGCAATCCTGGCAGCGCTGGTTGTTGGTACACTGCTGGGCGTTGTTTCCGGTGTTCTGGTAACAAAAGGCCGTCTGCAGCCCTTTATCGCAACATTGATCACGATGACAGCTTATCGTGGTTTTGCGATGATCATCACAGATGGTAAACCCATCTCCAAACTGAAAGCTTCCATCGAAAGCGAATTCGGTGCAAAACTGTTCGAAATGCTGGGTAAAGGTTCCATTCCTCTGGGCCCTATCAATTTCCCTGTACCAGTAATCATCATGCTGGTAGCTCTGGCAATCTTCTGGTTCGTTCTGCACAAAACAACTTTCGGTAGAAAACTGTACGCTACAGGTTCCAACATCAAATGTGCAAACCTGGTTGGTGTTGATACAACAAAAACAAAAATCATCGTATATGCAATTTCCGGTTTCATGGCAGCTCTGGCTGGTCTGATCATGATCTCCCGTGTAGACTCTGCACAGTCCATCCTGGGTGAAGGCTACGAACTGGATGCTATCGCAGCGGTTGCTCTGGGCGGTACTTCCATGAGCGGCGGCCGTGGTAAAATCATGGGCACATTTGCCGGTGTTCTGATCATCGCTGTTCTGAACAACGGTATGAACATCATGGGTATCAATACATACTACCAGTCCGTAGTAAAAGCGCTGGTTATCCTGATCGCTGTACTGGCAGACAGAAAGAGATAATCGGAAATCATTCATTATGTTATATAGGCAGCGGCGCAGGGGAACATCGTCGCTGCTTGTATATATAGAAAAAGGAAAAGCGGAAAAATTATTAAACGGAGGCAAGAAACATGAAAAAAGTATTAGCAATGATTCTTTGCGTAAGCATGATGGCAACAGCTCTGGTTGGTTGTGGCGGTTCTTCCGAACCTGCAGAAGATGTAGCAGTAGACGGCGGTATCGGTCTGTCCGTTTCCACACAGAACAACCCCTTCTTCGTAACACTGGTAGAAGGTGCTGAAGCAGCAGCAGAAGCAGCTGGCGTAGCTATGACAGTTGTAGACGCTGGTGACGACGTAACAAAACAGGTATCTGACGTAGAAGACCTGCTGTCCAAAAACATCGCAGTTCTGATCATCAACCCCGTTGACTCTGATGCAGTTTCCGGCGTTGTAGCAGACGCAATGGCAGCTGGCGTTAAAGTTATCGCAGTTGACCGTGTTGTAAATGGTGTAGATGTTGACTGTACAATCGCTTCCGACAACGTAATGGGTGCTGAAATGGCAACTCAGTTCATCGTTGATACACTGGGCGAAGGCATCAAAGTAGCTGAACTGCAGGGTATCCCCGGTGCATCCGCAGCTATCGACCGTGGTCAGGGCTTCCACAACATCGCTGATGCAAAAATGACAGTAGTAGCTAGCCAGACAGCAAACTTCGACCGTACAGAAGGTATGACAGTAATGGAAAACATCCTGCAGGCTAACCCCGATGTACAGGCTGTATTCGCAGCTAACGACGAAATGGCTCTGGGTGCTGTAGAAGCAATCGAAGGTGCTGGCAAAGACGTTCTGGTAGTTGGTTTCGACGCTACAGATGACGCTATCGCAGCAATCAACGAAGGCAGAATGGCAGCAACAATCGCTCAGCAGCCCGACCTGATCGGTAAAACAGCAGTAGAAAACGCTGTAAAACTGATCGCTGGCGAAGCTATCGAAGCAGTAATCCCTGTAGAAGTAGCTCTGGTTACAGCTGAATAATCATTCGGCAAACGATCGATTCTGAAGTAAAAGAGGTAATCTGATGAAAGTATTAAACATTGGATCTATGAACCTGGATCATGTATATAATGTAGACCATATCGTACAGCCCGGCGAAACAGAAGCATCTTTCGATATGAATGTATTTCTGGGCGGTAAAGGTATCAATCAGTCCATGGCATTGGCAAAAGCCGGTGTTCCCGTATATCACGGTGGCATGATCGGCGAAGATGGTCAGCCTTTTCTGGATGCCTGCAAAGAATATGGCGTAAATGCAGATCATATCAAAATGATCGAAGGCAAAACAGGCCACGCGATCATTCAGGTGGATAAAAATGCGCAGAACTGCATCCTGCTTTATGGCGGTGCGAATCAGAAACTGACAGAAAGCTATGTAGATGAAGTGCTGAGTAATTTTGAAAGCGGCGACATTCTGCTGCTTCAGAATGAAGTAAATCAGTTGCCTTATATTGTAGATCAGGCCTATGCAAAAGGTATGCAGGTGGCGCTGAATCCTTCTCCTTTCAATGAAAAACTGAAAGAAGTTGACATGAAGAAAGTGAGTATTTTCCTGCTGAACGAAGTGGAAGGCGGTCAGATCACAGGTATGACAGATCCTGATGATGTGCTGGCTAAAATGAGAGAAATGTTCCCCAATGCCAAAATCGTTCTGACACTCGGCGGCGACGGCGCAAAATATGCAGAAGGTGATGTGACTTATCATCAGCCTATTTTCAAGGTGCAGGCAGTTGATACGACTGCAGCAGGTGATACTTTTACAGGTTATTTCCTGGCTGGTCTGATCGATGGTATGGATATTCCTGATATTTTGAAAATGAGCGCAAAAGCATCCTCTATTGCAGTAACAAGAAACGGCGCGGTTCAGTCCATTCCTCTGCGTGCAGAAGTTATGGAAGCGCTGAAAGAACTGTAATAGGTTCATAGAATCGTCTGAATAAACCAAAAAATAAGATGCCCCTCGGGTTTTCCCGAGGGGCATTTTTCTGTTTTCTGCATGGATATGTGACAAAAAGAAAAAGATTGTATCTGGTTTTTTGTTGCGTTCTCAATAAAATGGGAGTATAATTGTTGTGCACTCAACAAAAGAGAACTATATTTGGAGGCGAATACAATGGTAGAAAGCAGATTTGAATTATTTGATGGTCTGATCGCATCTGCAGGGAAAACATTGCAGCGTATAAAAACAAACAAAATGGAGAAATATGGTCTGGGAAGCACACACACGACCTGCCTGTGTAAACTGGGCAAGGCTGGGACAGAAGGCGTTACCCAGAAAGAACTGACAGAGCAGGAATGTATTGACCGTGCACAGGTTTCCCGTATCCTGAGGGATCTGGAGCAGGAAGGTCTGGTAGAAGCTATGGGCAGTTCTGCTTATAAAAGAAGATATTGCCTGACAGAAAAAGGGCAGCAGATCACAGCGGAAATCAATGGCATTATTCTGGATATCAATCGATATGTCAGTGCGGAAATTTCTGATGAAGACATTGCAGTTTTCTATCGTGTGATGCAGGTCATTGATGGAAATCTGAAAAAAGCAGAAGATAAATTTTGCCGCTTTGGCAGAAATGAGGAAAATAGATGAAAGTAAGCGAGAAGATTTTCTGCAGAGTATTTCAGGGGGCGTTCCGTGCGGCACTGCCTGTTTTACCTTACAGAGAACCGGAAATCCTGCAGGAAGTGAAAATGATCCCTAAACTGCTGCAGAAAAAGAAAATCAAAAGAGTACTTCTGGTGACAGATAGCGGCGTGCGTGGTCTGGGACTGACAAACAGATTGGAATTGGGTCTGAAAGAAGTTGGCATCAGATGTGCTGTGTATGATAAGGTTGTGGCGAACCCTACGATTCATAACATTGAAGAGGCCAGAAAACTGTATCTGAAAAGCGGCGCTCAGGCAATTATCGCTTTTGGTGGTGGTTCTGCCATGGACTGCGCAAAAGTTACAGGGGCGAGGGTAGTAAAACCCAGAAAACCTGTTTATAAAATGAAGGGGTTACTGCGTATCTGCAAGAAACTGCCTTTGCTGATCGCTGTGCCGACAACAGCCGGTACAGGCAGTGAAACCACTCTGGCGGCAGTTATTACTGATGCAGGTACAAAACATAAATACCCCATCAATGACTTCAGCCTGATTCCCCATTATGCGGTGCTGGATTATCATGTGACACTGGGACTGCCCAGACACATTACAGCCACAACAGGGATGGATGCGCTGACTCACGCAGTGGAGGCTTATATCGGCAGAAGCACAAACCGTTATACAAGAAAAATGGCAGAAGATGCCGTAAAACTGATCTATGAAAACCTGAAAACGGCTTATGATGATGGACAGGATAAGAAAGCCAGAAGCAATATGCTGGAAGCGGCATACTGTGCAGGGGTTGCTTTTTCCCGTTCCTATGTGGGTTATGTCCATGCGGTGGCCCATTCTCTGGGCGGGCAGTATGGTGTGCCCCACGGCTTGGCAAATGCCGTTCTACTGCCTTATTTTCTAGAGGAATATGGCACAGCATGTCAGAAGAAACTGGCGAAACTGGCTCGTTTTGCAGGGATGGTGCCAAAGCATACCAGCGATTATCGTGCGGCGGCTTATTTCATCAAATGGGTGAAGGATATGAACACATATATGGGTATCCCTGATAAAATCAAAGAAATCAGACTGGCAGATATTCCCGTCATGTCTCAGCATGCAGCGGCGGAAGGGAATCCTTTGTATCCTGTGCCTGTGCTGATGGATCAGGGAGAACTGGCAGAAATGTATGAACGTGTAATGGAAAGAGGCGAATAAAATGGAAATTGAAAAAATCGTGGCAAAGCAGAGAGTATTTTTCAGAACAGGAAAGACCATTCCTCTTTCTTATCGTAAAATTGCTTTGAAAAGGCTGGCTCGCTCTATCAAAGACCATGAAGAAGATATCTATGCAGCGCTGAAGGCTGACCTGAATAAATCCAAGACAGAGGCTTTTATGTGTGAGATCGGTATGACACTGGCAGAACTGAGTTATATGCTGAAACACATGAGCTGCTGGGCACAAAAGGAATATAAAGTGACCCCTCTGGCACAGTTTTCTGCGACAAGTTTTACAATCAAAGAGCCTTATGGCGTTGTTCTGGTGATGTCCCCCTGGAATTACCCTTTTATGCTGACCATGGGGCCTCTGATCGGTGCTATTGCGGCTGGTAACTGTTGTGTGGTAAAACCTTCTGCTTACGCACCTGCCACTTCTGCGGTCATCAGAACCATTCTGCGCGAATGTTTTGATGAAGAATATGTGGCGGTAGTGGAAGGCGGCAGAGCGGAAAATCAGGCTCTGCTGGATCAGAGATTTGATTATATTTTCTTTACAGGCGGTGTGAGTGTCGGCAAAGAAGTGATGGCGAAAGCGGCAAGATATCTGACACCTGTTACATTGGAACTGGGCGGCAAGAGCCCCTGTGTAGTAGATAAGACAGCAAAACTGAATCTGGCGGCGAAACGCATTGCCTTTGGTAAACTGCTGAACTGTGGTCAGACCTGCGTAGCCCCTGACTATATCCTGATCGATAAAGAAGTGAAGGATGAATTCATCGGCTACCTGAAAAAATGGATCGTGAAGATGTACGGTGATAATGCGGCGAAAAATAAAGCCTATGTAAAAATGATCAACCAGAAGCATTTCGATCGCGTGACAGGCCTCATTGACCCTCAGAAGGTAGTGTTTGGCGGCGGCTGGAATGAAGAGACCATGCAGATCGAACCGACTATTATGGACAATGTGACACCCGAGGATGCCATCATGCAGGAGGAAATCTTTGGCCCTGTTCTGCCCATTATTTCTGTAGAGAGTATGCAGGAGGCAGAAAGATTTATCTGTGACAGGGAAAAACCTCTGGCGCTGTATCTGTTTACACAGGACAGAAAACTGGCAAATCGTTTCCTGAAGCATGTACCCTTTGGCGGCGGCTGTATCAACGATACCATCATCCATCTGGCTACAAGCAGAATGGGCTTTGGTGGTGTTGGCAACAGTGGTATGGGCAGTTATCATGGCAAGAAGAGTTTTGAAACGTTCAGCCATGAAAAGAGCATCGTGAAAAAGCATACATGGATGGATCTGCCTGTCAGATATGCGCCTTATACAGAACTGCAGGAAAAATTGCTGCGTGTATTTTTAAGATAAAAAAAGAAGAGCCTGAAAAGGCTCTTTTTTATTTTATATTTCTTGCTTTGAACATAGCATAGATAAAGCCGATAGTATAACACAGGATAGAAATGGCTGCCAGAGGTTTTGGCATGACGCCTGTGAACTTTGTTACGGCAAAGCAGGCTAACATCAGACCAGCGCTGAGCAGAGCGGAAAGCAGGACTTTTCGCATCAGGCTGAGAGCAATTTTTTTAGAAACAGCATCGTCAGCAAGTTCCTTCAGCAGAGTGGATTCGTTTTTCAGTAGTTTAATGCTTTCTTTATAAAGAAAATAAGCGATGGCCGCCATGAATAATACATAAATCAGCATAAAGTTGCCTCCTTGAGATCATTTTTTTACCAGTGTATCATTTTATGGAAAGAAAAGCAATTTTTACTAGGAGAAAAGAATGGTGTATACACAAAACTTTACCGTACTAAAATAATATGAGAGAAAGACAGATGTACGTCAAAAAGAACAGGGAGTTTTTGGGGGAATGGTTGCAAAGTCATTTTAAAAGTGTTACTTTTATAGAGCAAAGCATAACAGCGCTACAGTGTGTATGCGCTAGTGTAAAAAGGGAAGAAGGTTATAGTTATGAATGAAGGATTGGAAAAGAGATATGGCTTATTGACAGCAATTGCCATGGTAGTTGGTATCGTAATTGGCAGTGGTGTGTTCTTTAAGGCAGAAAAAGTTCTGGTTGCAACAGGCGGTGACCTGCCTACAGGCCTTTTGGCATGGTTCCTGGGCGGTATGGTAATGGTGATCTGTGCGTATAACTTTGCGATCATGGCAACAAAGCACGAAAAAGTAAGTGGCGTTGTTGACTATGCAGAGGTTCTGGTTGGTCCCAGATACGCATATTTCTTTGCATGGTTTATGGCGACAATTTATTTCCCTGCGATG
>JAFZDV010000102.1 GCA_017560955.1 Anaerotignum sp. | reverse complement strand
GCTGCCTGCAAATCTGATGAAGCTGGCAACAGCAGCGCTGTTCCTGGTAGTTCTGGTATTGGGTAACAGACAGAAAGGTGGTGCGGAAAATGCTTGAGTTAAAACATATCAAAAAAATCTATAACCCCGGCACGATTTCCGAAACACTGCTGTTTGATGACTTCAACCTGACAGTGCCTGATGGCGAATTCCTTTCTATCGTAGGCAGTAATGGTTCTGGCAAAACATCCATGCTGAATATCATCTGCGGCAGTATTCCCATTCAGAGTGGTGAAGTACTGATCGGCGGCAAAGATATCGGTAAAATGAAGGATTTTCAGAGATATCGTACCATTGGTCGTGTATATCAGGATCCTTCCGCAGGTACATGTCCTCATCTGACTATGTTGGAAAATATGTCTCTGGCAGATAATAAGGGTAAACCCTTTGGTCTGGGCAGAGGTGTGAATAAAGCAAGAGAAAATTATTATAAAGAACAGCTTTCCATTCTGGGCCTTGGTCTGGAAAATAAAATGAATGTGAAACTGGGTGCTCTGTCTGGTGGTCAGCGTCAGGCGGCAACTCTGATCATGGCGACACTGACACCCATCGAATTCCTGATCCTCGATGAACATACAGCAGCTCTTGACCCTAAAACAGCGGATATCATCATGGAACTGACAGATAAGGTCGTAAAAGAAAAGAAACTGACAGCTATGATGGTTACACATAACCTGCGTTATGCAGCGGATTATGGCAGCCGACTGATCATGATGGATAAAGGCCATATCGTTCTGGATAAGGGCGGCGAAGAAAAAGTGAAAACAAAAGTAGAAGATATGTTGGATATCTTTACAGAAATCAGTATTGAATGTGGTAACTAAAGCGGTTTGAGCGAAGCGAAAACTGCGAGCGACTTTCCGTAGGAAAGCGCAACCCGCCGGAGGCTAATTGAGCGAAGCGAAAACTGCGAGCGACTTTCCGAAGGAAAGCGCAACCCGCCGGAGGCTAATGAAGCAAAAACTGAGATTAAAAAAATCCCCAAACCAAACGGTTTGGGGATTTTCTTATCTTCTGTGACTTGGTTTACGTCTTCTATTTGCATTATTTCTATCACGTCTGTGACGATAGCCGTGATGTTCATGGTGCATCTGCTGCATTTCATATTCTCTCATAGCAGAGGCTCTTCTGCGTTTTCTAGCCATACGTTTTTTATGGTTCTGATAACCGATATAACGGGTGATACAGAAAATAATAATGAAAACGACCAACAGGATGCCAATGCCGATACCGACTTTTTTCAGGATACCTGTAATGGAAGAATCATCAATTTCCTTCTTTTCTGCATCAGTCAGTACATCGATACTGTTCTGTGCCACCAGATCAACAGTTTTGATCACTTTGCCATTCAGCAGTACTTTCATCGTACCAACTTTCTGACCTTCTTTTACAGGGGCTTCGATGGTTTCGGGAACATCCATTTCAGTTGCAACAGCGGAGATGTCGGTTCCTTTTGGAACAGTATGTCTGATCTCACCCACGGGGGCAACAGTGATGGTACCTCTTTCGATGACTTTATCTTTATATTTTTCTGTTACCATTATTTCTGAATCATAAGTTGCGCCGGAAAGGATCACTTTGGATTCGTAGTTATCAAAGCCATAATCAAACATAGCGGCAGTATCGGTATAATGGTCTGCGCCATTACATTTCATCACAACAGCGATCAGTTCCATACCATCTCGTTCTGCGTAAGTCACCAGTGTATTCAGTGCTTCAGTGGTAAAGCCTGTTTTGCCACCGATAGCATCCTCGTAATAATAAATCGCATTGGGATTCAGCATCTGGTGCTGTCCATGGAGAAATCTGACTTCAGTCTGTTTGTTTGTAGGTTGAATTTCATAATAAGTTTCGCTCATCATAGAACGGTATTCTGCATGAGTCAGCAGTTCTTTGGCGATGAGAGCCATATCATAAGCAGTTGTATAGTGGTTTTCATCATGCAGACCGTTGGCAGTCAGGAAATTGGTATTTTTACAGCCAAGTTCTTTTGCGCGTGCTGTCATGTGTTTTGTAAATTCTTCGATAGATCCATCTACAAACTCTGCTACGCCATTAGAAGCTTCATTAGCAGAACGAAGGATAATGGCACGCAGTACCTGTTCCAGCGTCAGTGTTTCGCCTTCCTGAATGGCAATATGGGCACTGCCTGGCTCAATGGAATAGATTGCGTCGTGAGAAAAAGTGATTTCATCGGTCAGTTCGCCATGTTCCAGTGCCAGCAGGATAGTCATCAGTTTTGTGATGCTGGCAGGAAACATCTTCTGATCAGCATTTTTATCATATAATACTTCGCCGCTGGCAGCGTCGATCAGGACTGCTGTTTCTGCTGTTACAGAAGGGGAAGAAGTAGTGTTCAAAGGGGAAACTTCATCCGCAAAAACGGAAAAAGTGGGGAAAATCAGAGTGAATGCCATCAGAAGGGGCAGAATTCTTTTTTTCATGGGATTCTCCTGTCTTTCTTTCTATAAGTGGTTTGAAAAATTATGTTAAATGTGTTAGACTAATTCATAATGGGTAATTATGTGTACCAGATATATGGTCACAACTAATTATTCTACCACATATTGTTAAAAAGAAAAAGAGGTTTGGATTAAAGTTGCGTGAGAAAACCTTAAACGAGAACAATTCGAAAGAAAAATATAAATGTCTTATTGTACTGGTGCTTTTCTTTATCTGCGGTGTTTGTTACAGTCATAGTTTTTACAGTGGTACACTGGATATGGGCAGAAAAATCACGGTGGAGGAGATCGGTGTTACAGAAAAGCCTGTTTCGGCAGCAGAGATATTGGATCAGATCAATATCAATACAGCAGGAACAGAGGAACTGATTTTGCTTCCCTCTGTTGGTGAAGGCCGTGCAGAAGATATTATAAAATACAGAGAAGAGAACGGAGATTTTAGCCGTATCGAAGACATCATGCGGGTGTCCGGCATCGGCGAAAAGACATTCGAAGAGATAAAAGAACAGATCACAGTTGGAGAGTAAGGAGGCTGTAAAATGGCTTATCAGGTTTTGGTAGTAGATGATGAAAAACTGATCGTTAAGGGCATCAAGTTTTCTCTGGAACAGGATGGTATGGAAGTAACACCTGCCTATGATGGGGAAGAAGCACTGCAGTATATCAAGGAAAAATCCTTCGATCTGGTAGTGCTGGATGTCATGCTGCCCAAAATGGACGGTTTGCAGGTATGTCAGGCAACAAGAGAATTTTCCCAGGTGCCTATCATTATGGTAACAGCAAAAGGGGAAGATATGGATAAGATCATGGGTCTGGAATACGGCGCCGATGACTATATCACAAAACCTTTCAATATTCTGGAACTGAAGGCTCGTATCAAAGCGATCTTGCGCCGCAGTGTGAAAAAGGCAGCGGCAGAACCTGAGGCAAAACATTCTCTGAAGGCAAGAGATCTGGAACTTTCCTTCGACAGCAGACGTGTTTTTGTCAGCGGAAGGGAAGTAAACCTGACAGCGAAGGAATTTGATCTGCTGGAACTGTTGATGGAAAATCCAGGCAAGGTTTACAGCAGAGAAAAACTGCTGGATACCATCTGGGGCTTTGACTATCCCGGCGATGTCAGAACAGTAGACGTACATGTTCGCCGTCTGAGAGAAAAAATCGAAACAAATCCTAGCGAACCGAAATATATCTTTACAAAATGGGGAGTTGGTTACTATTTTAATGAATGAGAATCCACAGAAAAAAGCGCCATTCCTTTCTCTGCGCTGGATTCTGCTGGCAGGCTATGCGGTAGCAGGTATTGTTCCTCTGTTGCTGCTGTCCAGTACGATGCTCCACTCTGTACAGGGATATTTTGTGGAAGAGCGTAAAAAGGAACTGCTGAGTGAGGCGAATGTGATCTCCGGTCAGCTGACATCTTCAGGATTCCTGTTCAATAAAGAGGCCAGAAGTGATATGGAAGAAATTATTCTGGAAACCAGTCAGAATGGAGATTTCCGTGTGCTTGTGCTGGACTCCTCCTGTATGGTCGTTTATGATACAGGCTATGAAGATGTAGGTAAAACCTATCTGCTGCCGGAAGTGATCCAGGCTATGGACAGCAGGGATACTGCAAAAGAGCAGGAAAATGGCACAGTATACGCAGCGGCATCCGTTATGGGACTGAGCAATCAGCGTAGCGGTGTTGTTCTGATCGTAGACGGCATGAAGGATGTACAGGATATCGTCGGCGATATCGGTAAGGAAGCATATCTGCTGCTTGCCTCTATCGTTGCACTGCTGTTTGTTTTTATGGTAGCAGTGTCGAAGGTATTTACAGAACCTGTAAAGAACATGATCGGTATCATTAAAGAAATGGCTGAAGGGCATTTTGAAAGAAGAGCAAAAGTGGAACATAAGATGCATACAGAACTGGTGGATCTGGCTATTGCCTGCAACCAGATGGCAGATCAGTTGGATAAGGTTGAATCCACCCGACAGCAGTTTGTATCCAATGTGTCCCATGAATTGAAAACACCACTGAGTTCTGTAAAAGTACTGAGTGAATCTATTCTGCTGATGGAAGATGTACCAAAGGAAATGTATGTGGAATTTCTCCACGACATCAATTCTGAAGTAGATCGTATGACAGCCATCATCAATGACCTGTTGACACTGGTAAAACTGGATCAGAAGGAAATTCCACTGAACTTCAAAGAGACAGATCTGAATCAGCTGATGGGCGGTATCGTCAAACGACTGCAGCCTCTGGCGGATGTGAAAGGTGTTACTCTGGAAACAGATTATCTGAAAGAGATCACTGCTGATGTAGATGAGATGAAACTATCTCTGGCGATTTCCAATCTGGTGGATAATGCCGTGAAGTATACACCCGAAAACGGTACTGTGAAAGTAACACTGGATGCAGACCATCAGCATGCCTTTATCACAGTTGCAGATACAGGTATCGGTATTCCCGAAGATGAAGTGAATCGTATTTTTGAACGCTTCTATCGTGTGGATAAAACAAGAGACAGAGAAACGGGTGGTACAGGCCTTGGTCTTTCCATCACCCATGCAACGATCATGATGCACAAAGGCAGCATCAAGGTCAACAGTAAAGAAGAAGAAGGGACAACGATCCTTGTGCGTATCCCTTTGAAGCAGCAGTCTGTAACACAGGCATAAAAAGGAGGATACCAAATGGCACAAACGAAATTTCGCAAAGCCATCGTCATGATCATTGTGTTGATCGTGCTGGTTCCCTGCGCTTTTATCCTGTATGATTCTGTGGTTGCTTCCGGTGAGGAAAAAGTAGAGTTTTACTTTATGAACAGTGATGGCATGATGAAACCTGTCAAAAAGGAAATCCGTGGTGAGAATACAGAGGATATCCTTGTGACCACATTGAATACCCTGAAAGAAGGAACAACGGCAGAAGGTATGCTGCCTTCTATTCCTAATGAAGTGGAATTCCTGTCCGTAGGTGTGGTAAATGATAATGCAGTCATCGATGTTTCCAATGGATATCACAGACTGAAAAATACGGAAGAAGTCATCTGCCGTTCTGCTCTTGTGTGGACACTGACTTCTCTGGACTTTATTGAAGGTGTTGTGCTGACAGTAGAAGGTCAGCCTCTTCGCAGCAATAATGGGGCGGAACTTGGCCCTATGAACCGCAGCAATATGATCATTACACCGGAAATTTCGGCAGAAACAACAGAATATGCGATCCTGACACTGTATTTTGCGAACATCAATTACACAGATCTGCAGACGGAAGAACGTGTTATTGAAGTAAATGCAAACCAGACCAGCGAAAAAACAGTTCTGGAACAGTTGATCGCAGGACCTGAGGGTACAGATGTACAGTCTACCGTTCCCTTTGAAACCAAAATCAGAGATGTAACGACCACAAAAGACGGTATTTGCTATGTAAATCTGAGCAATGACTTTGTGACGAAGCATACAGGTGGAGAAATGGCTGAAAAACTGACAATTTATTCCATCGTTAATTCTCTTTGCGAACTGGATCATGTAGACAAAGTACAATTCCTGATCGAAGGTAAGAAAGTAGATAAATTCAAAGAACATCTGGAAATCAAAACACCTTTTACTGCAATCAGCAGTATGAGAAATTTTGAAGGAGAAACGGCAAAAAATCAGGGGTAACGGCATATGAAAAGAACAGCCTTCTGGGCAGCACTTTATATAATATGCGGCATTTATTTCAGACTGGGCAGATCAGAGATGATCTGTCTGGTCTTTTTTGCGTTCTCTGTTGTATCAGCCTTCTGGTTTGTGATGAAAACAAAGAATAAGCGATATCTTTTGTTTTTGCTGTTTATTGTTTTGGGTTTTGTAATGGCAGAAAACAGTGCATCAAGGCAAACAGCAGATATGAATTTGGTAGGGATGGCGGAAGGTTCAGGTGTCATCATTGATGAAGGAAGAACAACTGCTGGCAATGCTAAATTTCGTATAGAATGTGACCTGACTGATAAACAGGGGAATTCTCTGCATGATGTTGATATTTATGTGATATGGTCTGGGGAAAAGGTGTTTGAAGTTGGCGACAGAGTACATATTGAAGGGGAAATAAGACCTTTTTATACAGCTTCTGTTCCGGGTAGTTATGATGAAGACCTGTATCTTCGTACCAAAGGATATGATGGTAAAATGTATCCTGAAAGTATGACATATCAGGGTGAAGAAACCTCTTTATTGATAAAAGTAGCCCAGGCAAGGGGAAAATTACATGATACCCTTGATGAGATCCTGCCTGCGACAGAAAGCGGTATTATGAAAGCCATGCTGACGGGAGATAAAGAGGATATTCCTGCGGAAAGTTATGATCTGTATTCGAAAACGGGTATTGTACATATCCTCTGTATTTCAGGGCTGCATATGTCTATCCTTGCCTTGTATGTTTCTTTTCTGGCAGAAAAAGTACTGAAACGCTCCAGAAGATTTTCTGCAGGTCTTACGATGGCGGCCTCTCTTTTGTTTCTGCTTTTTATTGGGTTCACACCTTCTGCGGTCAGAGCTGTCACCATGATCTGCGTTGTAATGACGGCTAGGATCATTTTCCGTAGTCATGACAGGCTGAATGAAATATCTCTAGCAGCTTTGCTGATACTATGTATTGAGCCGCTGTACCTGTTTCATATTGGTTTTCAGCTGTCTTTTATTACTGTGCTTGGACTTTGTATTGCTGCAGAGCAGATGGAACAAAAACGAAACAAGGACATAACATGGAAAGAAATGATAACAGAAAGTCTTCGTTTTTCTCTATATGCCTCCCTGTGCAGTTTTCCTATGGTTGCATATTATTTCTATTACATTTCACCAGTGGGTATTCTGGCAAATCTGGTCGTGATTCCCATGAGCGGCATCCTGCTGGGGCTTGGTATCCTGTGCGGTGTATCAGGGAT
>JAFZDV010000101.1 GCA_017560955.1 Anaerotignum sp. | reverse complement strand
CCTTGGAGTGAATACTTCGGGGAATGGCTGGAACATCCCGTTCTGGCGGCATTGGCGCTGTTTTGTATCATCTGGATGTTTGTTCGGATGTACGGCGTCTGGAAAATGCAGAAGGCAGAGAAAGAAGAGCAGAAGCAGATGGAAGAACGCTATGAAACAGCGTTTGCAGAGCAGAAAAAGGCAGTGACACCATCTGACGAAGATGCATATTGGAACACCCCTCCCAGCCGCAGAGTGCCTGATGGGGAAACACCTTATCAGGGAGGATACTTCTTTGTGAAATGTAGCCTTTGGATGACACTGTTTTCCATTGGTCTGGTTGGCGCAGGCAGTGGCGGATACAAAGATTTTCTGGTATTTTTGCTGTATGCGGTTTTTGTGGTCGTGATGGCTGTTCTGATGCATCTGCCGAAAGGCTGGGGACAGCGTTCCGATGAGGAGAAAAAAGATTGGAAAAATGCAGTGAACTGGCATGGTGTAAAAAGATTTCTTTTGCCCTGTGTCCTTGCTTTTGTGGCAGGGGTGATTGCCAAAGGGTTTCTGGTATAAGGGGGCGTTTGCATGAATTGGGTTTATATTGGTGCGGCAAAGGAAATAGAGGCTTTGGGCATTGGCATCATACCTCCGCAGGCTGCAATTGGGATTGCGGTGGTGTTTGCAGCGCTGATGGTACTGTTTTTTCTGAAAAACCGATAAAAATAATTCCTAGTTGTGGAATATGGAAAAATGGTTGACAAAATTCGGCAGAGTGTTATAATCAAATTGTAAATAAATGTTTCTTCAGGGCGGGGTGGAAGTCCCCACCGGCGGTAAAGTCCGCGAGCGCTTTGGCGCAGGATCTGGTGCGATTCCAGAACCGACAGTATAGTCTGGATGGGAGAAGAAAGGTATATCTGGTATGCTTTGCGTGCGCTTTTTCGTATGCGGCATAACGCCTTTTTTGCTTGTTTAGCCTGAAGATTCTTCAGGCTTTCTTAATTTCGAGGAAAGTTTGAAGCATCCTAAACAAAAAACGGAGGTACATAACAATGAACAACAAGATTTCTACAAGACAGCTGGTATCCATGGCGATGCTGGGCGCAATTTCCATCGTGCTGGTTTCCGCAATCCATTTTCCTTTGATCCCTGCGGCGGCATTTCTGGAATATGACCCTGCGGACATCCCTATTCTGATCTGTGCGTTTGCATATGGTCCTGCGGCAGGTTTCATCCTGACAGCGGTGGTTTCCTTTATTCAGGGTATGACAGTATCTGCGCAGAGCGGTATCATCGGTATCATCATGCATATTTTTGCAACAGGCTGCTGCGTACTGGTTGCAGGTAATATCTATAAACGCAACAAAACAAGAAAAACAGCGATTTTAGCATTGGCTTGCGGTGCCATTACCCAGACAGCTGCAATGGTCGTGATGAATATGATTTTCACACCCCTGTTTATGGGTGCTCCTCTGGAAGTAGTAATGAGCATGATGGTTCCTGCCATCATCCCCTTCAATGCGATGAAAGCAGGCATCAACTGTGTTATCACATTCTTCCTGTATAAATCTATTTCTCATCTGATCAAAGGCCATTGATCGATTTTCAGGACAATAAAAGGCTCCAGAAGGGGCCTTTTTTCTTTGAAAAAGTGCGAAAGATATTGATTTTATTGCCTTTTCCATAATTTTTTGTTGTCATTGGGGGGCGAAGTGCATATAATAGAAAAGAATTGGTGGAAAACACCTCAGAAAGGAATGGTAACATGAACAGTAAAAAAACAGTAGCAGTGATCTTTGGCGGTCAGTCATCTGAACATGAAGTTTCCAGAACTTCTGCGATGCTGATGCTGAATGCACTGGATAAAGATAAATATCAGGTCCTTCCTGTTGGTATCACCAAAAAAGGACAGTGGCTGATTTATAATGGCCCTGTGGAGTATGTGAAAAACGGTGAGTGGGAAAAATATGGCGTTCCTGCGAGCCTTTCTACAGATGCTACAAAAAAATGTTTCCTGAAAATCGTAAATGGCAGTGTAAAAGAGATCCCCGTAGATGTGGTCATCCCTGTGCTTCATGGTGCATGGGGGGAAGACGGTACTATCCAGGGCCTTCTGGAAATGGCGCAGATCCCTTATGTGGGCTGTGGCGTTCTGGCTTCTGCCATTTCTATGGATAAAGTGTTTACAAAACTGATTGCGAAATCTGTTCGTATCCCTCAGGCAAAATATCTGTGGGTACACAAATATGATCTGAATGAAAAAAGAGAAAAGATCATGGATCAGGTGGAAAAGAAACTGGGTTATCCCTGTTTCGTAAAACCTTCCAATGCAGGTTCTTCCGTTGGTATTTCCAAAGCGAAAAACAGAGAACAGCTGTCTGCAGCGCTGGATTATGCGGCAGGCTATGATGGCAAAGTTATCGTGGAAGAAGCCATCGATGCAAGAGAATTTGAATGCGCCGTTATGGGTAATGAGGATGTCATGGTCAGCGGTGTGGGTGAAGTGCTTTCTGCCGCAGAATTCTATGACTACGATGCGAAATATAACAACAACGAATCCCGTACGGTGATCCCTGCAGAGATCGAACCTGAAAAAGCAGAAGAAATGCGTCGTATTGCCAGAAAGATTTTCCGTGCCGTAGATGGCGCCGGTCTGGCAAGGGTGGATTTCTTTGTAGACAGAAAAACAGGAAAAGTGCTCTTCAATGAGTTGAATACCATGCCCGGCTTTACATCCATCAGTATGTATCCCATGCTGTGGGAAGCGGCTGGCATGTCTAATAGAGAAATGGTGGACCGTTTTATTGAACTGGCACTGACCAGAGATACGGGCATCAGAGGGTAAGGAGAAGTAGTTAGTATGGATACAAGACCTATCGGTGTATTTGATTCCGGGGTTGGCGGCCTGACTGTTGTAAAACAGATCATGAAGGTCATGCCCCATGAAAATATCGTATATTTCGGTGACA
The DNA here is from genome assembly GCA_017560955.1 of Anaerotignum sp. Classification (GTDB taxonomy): domain Bacteria; phylum Bacillota; class Clostridia; order Lachnospirales; family Anaerotignaceae; genus Anaerotignum_A. The sequence goes on along the minus strand of JAFZDV010000101.1, from coordinate 4,326 downwards.
CGGCCAGAGTGCCCTATGGTACAAAGTCCAAAGAAGCCGTAACAAAATATTCCAAACAGAATGTGCGTTTTCTGCTGAGCAAGGGTGTAAAGGCTATCATCGTAGCCTGCAACACAGCATCCTCCAACAGTATGGATGCCATGAGAGAGGCCTTTGATGTGCCCATCTTTGGTGTAGTTGTGCCCGGGGTGGAAGAAGCGCTGCGTTCTACAAAAAATAAGAAGATCGGTGTCATTGGTACACCCGGTACGGTTCGTTCCGGTGCCTATGAAAAACTGATCTGTGCAGAAGACAGCGAAATGCAGGTGTTTACAAAAGCCTGCCCTCTGTTTGTTCCTCTGGCGGAAGAAGGCTGGACAGATAATGAGGTTTCTCAGCAGGCGGCAAAACGCTATCTGGATGAACTGGTGGAAAAAGGCATTGACTCTCTGGTACTGGGCTGCACCCATTATCCTTTGCTGAAACGCTGCATCGGTATGACTGTAGGTGAGGACATCAAACTGGTTGACCCTGCGAAAGCAACAGCCATCCGTGTAATGAACTTTCTGGGAGAAAGAAATCAGCTGAATCAGGAAGAAGCAGAAGGCAAAAAGCAGTTCTATCTTTCTGATAGTACAGATATGTTCCAGTCTGTCTGTGAAAAAGCACTGAAATTCCCTTATCAGCCTGAAATCATTGATATTGAACGCTATTAAAAAGGTGTAGGCATCTGCCTACACCTTTTTCTAAGGGGAAGAAGTAGAAAGAATGTTATAAAGAATGATTTTTCAACCACTCTTCTGGGGGAGAATAACATCCTCAGTCATCAGTATTGCCCCTTTCGGCGGAAATATACAGGTGAAATGAAAAGTTTTGTGACTGAATCACAGTAATCATTCTTAATTGATAGGAATTATTGCAATTTGTTTCCAACTGTGTTATACTTGATTCAAACATAAGAAAATAACAACTGGTTAAGATAGAGAGTATGAACAAGGAGGAAATGAATATGAAACAGATCAAATCCAACGAATTTAAAAAAGAAGTATTAGAAAGCAGCATTCCCGTACTGGTTGACTTTGCAGCAAGCTGGTGCGGCCCCTGTAAAATGATGGGCCCTGTACTGGAGCAGCTTTCCGCAGAATATGAAGGCAAAGTGAAGATCGTAAAAGTGGATATCGATGAATCCATGGATCTGGCGCAGGAATATCGCATTATGAGTGTACCCAACATGGTCATCTTCCAGAAAGGTATTCCCGTGGATGGCGTGGTAGGTGCTGTACCTCCTGCATATCTGAAAGAAAAACTGAATGAATTTGTAAAATAAGAATGCTGGCTGTGTCCCGAAAGGGGCACAGTTTTTTTGTGGGCATATGTATGAAAATCTATACAAAGAGGCGCGTGACTTTTTGTGAATGTTTATCATTCAGTTGAAAATTGTACAAAAATAAATACAATCCTGTATAAAACGCCGTTTGTTTTACCGATTGACGATAAAAAAAGAAAGTGTTATCTTTTCTCTAATGTATTTTTTGTTTCTGAAAAGAGGTATGTATGATGATGAATCTGACATTCACAGCTACATATGGTTTCCTGATCATCGCTATTATTCTGGGCATCCTTTCTATGGGTCCTGAGAAGAATAGTGCTCTTTGTCGTGGGAAAAACTGATTTTCAGAAGCGGCAGTTGGCGATGTTCACGCTTTGGACCCGAGGATTTTTCTTCGGGTCTTTTTTATGGGCGTTTTCATACCATTTATACAAAAGAAAAACCAGAGGAAATATACAAAAGATAAAATTTTAAGGAATATGGGAAGAAATAAAAAATAAAGGGGGCATTGGCCATGATGCAGATCAGTGTAACAAAAACAACCACATCCAAAGAAAAATATGATGCAGCAAAAGTTCCTTTCGGCACATCTTTCACAGATCATATGTTTATGATGGAATATGACGAAGGACAGGGTTGGCACGATGCCCGTATCGTTCCCTATCAGAGCCTGACCTTTGACCCCGGTACCATGGTATTCCATTATGGCGGCGAAATTTTTGAAGGCCTGAAAGCCTATCGTACGCCCGACGGCGGTGTGCAGATGTTCCGTCCCCAGGAAAACTTTGCCCGTATGAATCGTTCTGCAGAAAGACTTTGTCTGCCCCAATTTGATGAAGCCTTGGCGCTGGAAGCCTTGACTCAGCTGGTAGCACTGGATGCAGACTGGGTGCCTTCCGTGGAAGGCCAGTCCCTTTATATCCGTCCTGTTATGATCGCAACGGATATTGATATTGCCCTGCATGGCATCCATAAAGCACTGTTTTATATCATCACCTGTCCCGTTGCAGGATATTATGCCAACGGCCTGCAGCCTGTAGAACTGCTGATCGAAATGGAAGATGTTCGTGCGGTACGCGGCGGTACCGGTTTTGCAAAATGCGGCGGTAACTATGCCTGTGCCACAAGAGCAGGGGAAAAAGCGGCAGCAAAAGGCTATTCCCAGGTATTGTGGGTAGATGGTGTGGAAAGAAAATACGTAGAAGAAGGCGGCGGCATGAATGTCATGTTTGTCATGGACGGAAAACTGGTAACACCTGAACTGAATGGTTCTATTCTGCCTGGTATCACCAGAAAATCTATTCTGGAAATGGCAAGAAGCTGGGGTATGGAAGTGGAAGAACGCAAGGTTTCTGTAGAAGAACTGTGGGAAGGCTGCAAAAACGGCACCATTCAGGAAGCGTTCATGTGCGGCACAGCAGCTGTTGTCACACCCATCGGCGGCTTTGCAAAAGAGGAGGAAAAGGTAACAGTCAATAACCATGAAATTGGCGAAGTGACCAGAAAAATTTATGAAAATCTGACCGGTATCCAGTGGGGTAAAGCAGAAGACCCTTATGGCTGGACAGTGAAAGTAAAATAAATAAAAAAAGACCCGAAAGGGTCTTTTTTATTGTTTATCGATTTACCATTAACTTTTTCAGGGCAACATTCAGGTCGTCCAGTGTCAGTTTATACATATCGAATTCATTATGCAGGATATCGTAGGTTTTTGCCCACCAGCCGCCCCAGTAGGGTCTTTCGGAGGGGTTCAGCCATACGATATGAGGGTATTTTTCCTTGAATCTGCGGAGCCATTCGATACCGGGTGTCTTATCCCTTGCACCGTAGGAGTACCAGCTGCCTTCCATCAGTTCGTAGGGGTCCATCTGGGCATCGCCTACGATGATGACCTTATATTCGCTGCTGATGTTCTGCAAAATCCATTCTGTGGGGATGGCAGAAGCAGGGCGCATACGGGGGTCTTTGAAGATTTTGGAATAGATGCAGTTGTGGAAATAGAACACCTGCAGGTCTTTGAAGTGGTTGGAATTTCTTACGGCCTGGAACAGCGCAGAACACATCTTGCTGTAATAATCCATGGAGCCGCCGCTGTCCATCAGCAGCAGTACTTTAACCGTATTTCTTCTGGGTTTGTCGTAAACCACTTTCAGGCTGCCCGCATTATCGCATGTTTCACGGATGGTGCCGTCAATATCAAATTCACTTCTGGCTTCATCGGCTCTGGCAGAGAACTGACGCAGTCTGCGGAAGGCCATCTGGAACTGACGGGTATCCAGCACATTGTCTTCACGGAAGTCACGGAATTTTCTGTCGCCAGCCACCTGAAAAGCACTGCGTTTCTGGCTCTTGCCGCCCACACGGATCCCTTTGTTGATTTCGCCGTTGTTACCGAAGGGGGATGCACCGCGGGTGCCGATCCATTTAGCACCGCCGTTGTGCTGTTCATGCTGTTCCTGCAGTCTTTCACGGAACATACGCTGAATTTCTTCTTCGGACAGGCCCATGTTTCTGAGGAGGTCTTCCTCAGTGAAACTGCCGTCCAGTTCTTCTCTGGGCTTGTTCAGCCAGTCGATGAGCTCCTGAGGCAGTTCGTCGGTGGCTCTTTCCATATCTTTGAAATATTCCAGAAAGGCACCGTCAAATTTGTCGAAATCTGCTTCGCTTTTTACCAGAATGGCACGGGCAAGGTAATAAAATCCTGTGAAGGAGGAGTTGTGAAGGCCTTTATCCAGCGCTTCAATCAGGCTCATCCATTCATTCAGGGAGACCTTCAGCCCTCTGGCACGAAGCAGGTAGAAAAATGAAGTAAACATCAGTCTTCACCTACTTACTTCAGATATCTTCTCATTGTGTCGATGTCTTCGTTCTTTTTCAGCAGAACACCTGCGAAAGGAACTGTTTCCTTGATTTTGTAAGAAGGAACACCGCCCAGTTCCAGCGCGCGGATCCAGTCGATGACTTCGGATGTGCTGGGTTTTTTCTGCAGATTGTACAGACCGCGGATACAGTAGAAT
>JAFZDV010000100.1 GCA_017560955.1 Anaerotignum sp. | reverse complement strand
TTTTTTAGAAGCATCTTCACGAGCTGCATCTTCCACTTCAGAACGGGATGCACCTTTAACCGCAACAGTCCATTCCTGATCCATCAGATAATACGCATAAGCATCATATCCCATTTTTGTCAGATCTTCTGATAGATCCATCGCTTCATCCAGATCCATTTCACTTTCGAGCACTACAAACTCACCTGCAGCTGGTTTTACTGTGAAAGTTCCGCTGGATTTCACCGTACCGCCTTCTTCGAATTCGTCGTCCCATTCCATGCCTATATACAGTTCAGTAACACCAATCGTTGCAGAAGAAACATTCTTACAGACAGACTCTAAGCCAACACGAACTGTTTCCGGAACATTATATGCCATTACTTCCGCGGGAACAGCTGCAACAAGCAAACTGCAAGCCAGCAAAGAAGCAATCTTTTTCTTTAATTTCATTCTATTCCCTCCCATTCTGGAGAATTTAGATATACAGACTATGCATATCTTATCATTGGATTATACCACAGAATCCACACCTGCGACAATGGATTTTTACAAAAGAAAAAGGACTTCATAAATGAAGTCCTTTAATTTTACATTCGTTATCTCAGTACACGTCTTGCTGTTACATAAGTTCTTGCACTGTAACCACTGTTCAGATCTGTAACAGTAACACCATTGCCTTTGCCATCTGTAGAGTGTACATATGTACCATCGCCGCAGTAGATGCCAACGTGGGAAATTTTGCTGTCGCCGCCTGTATTGAAGAATACCAGATCGCCTGCCTGCAGATTGGATTTGGAAACTTCTACACCATTAGATGCCATTGCAGCAGAGTTTCTGTTCAGTGTAATACCGAAGTTTTTATATACGGAATATACAAAACCGGAACAGTCAACACCAGTTCTCAGGTTTGTACCGCCCCATACATAGGGAGTACCAATAAACTGTTTACCATAGGAAACAACTGCAGAACCATTGCCGCTGCCTGTGGAACGAGTTGTTCTTACACCTTCTCTAACAGAGATGAACTCAGCACTTACGTAGCCTTTCAGACCGCCGTCAGTAACAACTCTTACCCATTCCTGACCTACTCTGTCAACGTTTACTTCTGTACCTTTAGGCAGAACTGTCAGAACATCGGAAAGCATGGATGCTTCTTTTCTCAGTTTCAGACCACCGTCTGCTGTTACCACACCATAAACAGTCACTTTGGATGCTTCTGCTGTTTCATTTGCGATTTTTGCTGTGTATTTCACATAATCGCCGTCAACATAGTCTTTGCTTACATAAGCGGAACCGCCTTTGTAAGAGATACGATACCAGCCGTCATTCTGACCTGTTACACAAACATAGTCGCCATCTGCAAATTTACCCAGAGAGCCTGCGGATGTAGATGCTTTTTCTCTGCAGTTTACGCTGGAACCATCGATCACAGCGTCTGCTTTTGTTACTTCAAAATAGTCTTTGGAAACAAAGCCACTTTCGCCCTTATAGGAAATTTCGAACCAGCTGCCGTCTTTATCCAGAATTTCAAATTCTGTACCTTTATTGATTTTACCAAGTACGCCAGCCTCTTTGCTTGCTTCTGCACGAACATTTACATCTGTACCGGAAGCCTGTCCTGCATCAGCTGCCATTGCTGTTACTGTGCCTAACGCAACAAAAAGAGCGGTCACGCATACCTGTTTGATCGCTTTTTTAACACCCATTGGATTCTCCTCCAAACTATATTTCAATCGTTTCATCGAATTTGTTACAAATCTGTTACAATTAGTATACGGAAGAGTAATAAATTTGTCAACGGATTTTTTAACCAGTTGCCATAATTTTTCCATTTTTTCGCACAAAAAAGGCAGAAAGTTCAATATTCCTGCCTTTTTCATTTACATAATTCTCATTTTGTAATTCTTTTTATAATTCGCACAAGTTTTTAATCTTTATTAATAACCCAGAAAAAGAATCTTATTTCTCCAGTAATTCTTCTTTAAATCTGCCGTTTTCATAAAACAGCTCGCCGTCTGCATAAATTCTGCCTTCTGCAGTCATATCATTGATCATATCCCAATGGATCGCAGATTCATTTTTGCCGCCGGCTTCCTGGAAGGCTTCACCAATGGCCATATGCATGGAACCACCAATTTTTTCATCAAAGAGGATATTTTTTGTATGACGCTGAATGCCATAGTTCGTACCGATGGCAACCTCGCCAAAATAACGAGAACCTTTATCTGTATCGATATAGGAAAGCAGTGTATCCAGCATTTCCGCATTCTTACAGGAAACATCCGTGATCCTGCCCTGCTCTACTGTCAGGCGCACTTCATAAAATTCATTGCCATTCATGATGGAGGGATAGGAAAATGTAATGTAACCATCAATGCCATCTTCCACAGGAGATGTAAAAATTTCGCCATCAGGGAAGTTCGCATCGCCACAACAGTTGATCCATTTTCTACCTGCGATATTCACTTTAATATCTGTATCTTTGGAAAGGATATGCAGTTCCTTTTTACCATCCAGATAATTTACCCATTTTTCCTGCCATGCCGCCATTTCCTCCCATTTCGCAACGGGATCCGCTTCGTACAGATAACCTGCCGCATATACAAAGTCTTCATATTCTTCCAGACTCATGCCAGCATTCTGAGCATCGCCATTTGTAGGGAACTGAGTACCACACCAACGCAGTTCACCAGTGCCCATACGGTCAGAATAGATTTTTCTGTTATCTTTATTGGCAAGGCGTTTCTGTTTCAGTTTTTCGCCATCAATGGACTGCATGGTCTTTGTATTTTCACTGCCCCATGCACTGATCCAGACATCGCTTTTCGCACAGGCGCCAAAACGGATATTTTCACGGGCATACTGCTCTTCTGTACCATTTTTCAGAATTTCTGCATCTACATCAGGCATATCCACATAATAATCCACCAATGCACCAGCCTTCACCGCTGCACGGGCTACCGCCTTGATGAAAGGTAATGCCGCATCTTCCGCAGAAATGGCAACACGGTCGCCTTTTTTTACTTTTGTGGAATAATTCACCAGCACATCCGCCAGTTTTTCCAGTCTATCATCTCTCATAGGGTTGTCCTCATTTCACTTCAATCTGGCACATTTTCATTGTAGTTAATGCCGCTTCATGGCTTTCAGGTGTTACACCTGCACAGCAGGAGGAATCTACACTGATTTTTACTTCGGGCAGTCTTGCTTTCAGGATCAGCGCATTGGAAACCACACAGATATCTGTGCAAAGACCAACCAGTTCGATTTCACATTCGGACAGTTCATGACCCATAAATTCCATCATCATCATATCTGCAAGCTGCAGAGAACCGAATGTAGGTTTATTCATAACAACAGCACTGCCCATAGCAGCTTTTACCTTATCATTGATTTCCCAGCCATGTGTACCTTCGATACAATGAACTACAGGCAGTTTATCCCCTTCCTGTGTCATCAGATAGTCATCCTGATGGGTATCTCTTGTCACATAGATGCAGTCTTTTGTATATCCACTCATTTTCGCAACTACATTATCTACGATTGCCTCTGCTTCAGGTGTACCCAGAGAGCCATCGATAAAGTCATTCTGCATATCTACAACGATCAAAATCTTTTTCATGTTCGTTCTTCCTTTCTGTCACAGTAAAATTTAATGAATGATTTATTTTACCATAGCAGGAGAGTTCTTTCAAGACAGGTGTCAATACACCTCTGTACCGCCCCATTCCACAACGGTAAAACCGTCTCTTTCCAGTACAGGCAGTTTCTGTTCGGGCACTTCAATGGGTTCATCAATAGCTTTGAACGCCATAAACACACGGAGCATATTATCGGGTTCGGGAGTAATGTTCAATTTTGCAGATTCATCATAGTTTTCCCACTGGAAGGAAATCAGATTATAGGCATTATTCTGCATATAAGGCAGCCAGTAAACGATGAATTCGTTATATTCTCTTGCTGTCATGCCCATTTCAGAAAGTTTGTCCTGCAGGAAGGAAACGGTATCTTCGCCTTTTACCACAAAGCCTTCAGAAAAGTCCATTTCACCATAGCCTTCGCCTTCCCAGAAAAGATAGGAATATTCTCTGCCGTCGGCGTGGTTGGTCAGGGTGCCGTCAGGTCTGGCTGTTATGTTCCAACCCTCGTTGTAAGTAGGAAAAGTCACGGTCAGTTCGCCATTATATTCCAATTTCACAGAAATGTCTGTGGTTTCTTCAGGATAAAGATAAATAACAGGTTTTCTGGCTGCAATCAAATTCCCATCTTCATCATAAAACTGTTTTCTATCAGGACTGGTCAGTTCAATGACCCGTTCTTCTTCACACCAATCAAGATTTAATGCCGTAATAACTGCCAAATCTCTTAATTTATAAAAAGTGTAATCATCAATCACATAGGCCTTGATTGCATTGGGTGGTAGCTTAGAACCATTGATCGATAAAAAAGAATCAGACGGCACAGCCTCTACTGTATCAGAACCAATTACATATTTGCTTGCACCATCAATTGGCTCATAATCTTTCAATTTAACAATATCAATACACTTTTGCACGCTATCATAGGAAACATTAAAATGATAATTTGCTCTCACAATATGGTCTGTTACCTCCTGTGCGACATCACGCAGACGGAAATATGTATAACCGTCAATGTTGTAACATTGCATC
>JAFZDV010000002.1 GCA_017560955.1 Anaerotignum sp. | reverse complement strand
GCTTTTGGTGAAGTGAATATCTGGATGCTTCCTTTTTTTAAACCTGCTCATGTGAACGGAATTTTAGGTGAAAGTTTTTCTTCTTATGGTGATGCTGCAAAGGCTCTGCTTAAACAGGCAGAAATTGACTATACAAAGCGAAATATCATCCTTGTGCACCAGTTTGTGACATGGAAAGGTTCTGCGGAGCGAAGCGATTCTGAAATGATCTCTCTGGGTGGTGTAGAGGAGATCGATGCATCTCCGTTTTTTGATTTTGACTATGCAGCCCTGGGGCATCTGCATGGGCCACAGCGTATGGGGAAAGATACTGTGCGCTATGCGGGTTCTCCCATGCCATATTCCTTTTCGGAAATCAGACAAAAAAAGGGGATCACTGTTGTGGAACTGAAGGAAAAAGGCGATGTTACCATTGACCTGATCCCTCTGGAAACAAAACGAAAATATAGGGAAATCAAAGGACCTTTACAAGCCTTGCTGGAGGCGGCCAAAGAAGAAAAATCCGAAGATTATATTCGCTGTATTCTGACGGATGATGAAGCACTGTTGGATCCAATCGGACAGTTGCGAAGTGTGTACCCCAATCTGATGACGCTGGAATTTGCCCAGAAAGACGGAAAAGAGGAACAGGAAATCATTGTAGATACAGAAGATATTAGACCCGACGAACTGTTTGCGCTGTTTTATGAAAAACAGAATGATCGTGAACTGGATGAAAGACAGAAAGAACTGCTGGATCACATCTGGAAAGAAGTGGAGGGAGCCGAATGAAACCATTATATATGACAATTTCTGCATTTGGCCCTTTTGCGGAAAAAACAGAGATCTCTTTTGAAAAACTGGGTGGTCATGGCTTGTTTCTGATCAGCGGTGACACAGGTGCAGGCAAAACTACAATTTTTGATGCCGTCTGTTTTGCTTTATTTGGTGAAGTCAGTGGCTCCAATCGTGGTGTGGAAAGTGTAAGAAGTGACTTTGCGTTGCCATCTGCGAAAACATATGTGGAACTGATATTTTCTCATCAGGATAAACAGTATCGTGTGATCAGAAATCCGAAATATTCACGTCCAAAACTGCGTGGTGATGGTATGACTGAAGAATCTGCCGATGCAGCACTTTACAGAGTGGAAAAAGATGGGATTGAAACTGTTGTAACAGGATATGTCCCTGTAAAAAGTAAAATGGAAACGATTCTTGGCATCGACGCAAAGCAGTTTAAACAGATCTGTATGATTGCTCAGGGGGAATTTCTGGAGTTGCTTTATGCGGATAGTTCTTCCCGAGGGGCGATTTTTCGAAAAGTGTTTCATACAGACCTTTATGCCGATTTTCAGAAAAAACTGAAGGATATTGAAAAAGAAAGACGCATCAATTTTGATGATACGGAAAAAAGACTACTGCAGTATTTGCAGCAGATGGCAGAGGTTGAACTAACAAAAGAGGATCTGCATAGAAGTGAAATACTGATTGAAGAACAGGAAAGTCGTCTGCAGGAAAAACAGGAAAAACAGGCTTCTCTTGAGGATGAACTGACAAAACTTGAAGAGAAATTGCAGAAACTGGAACTGCAGTTGTCTGAAGGCAAGGAAAGAAATCGTCTGCTGGAACAGGCTTCTCAGGCACAGGAAGCATGGGCAAGAAAATCGGAATGCAGAGACGAAAAAGAAGAGGAAAAAGAAACACTGAAAAGACAGCGCATTGCGTTAGATATCATTTTTCCTGTGGCAGATAAGGTGGAACAGACACAGACTGCAGTGGAAAACTGGAAGAATGCCTGCAGAAGCAATACAGAAAAATTGCAGATCGTTGAAAGCACCCTTGCAGAATTACAGCAGAAAAGAGTAGATTTTCAACAGAGAAAACCAGAAATAGATGAACAGAAAAATCAGTTATTTAAACTGCAGGAAGAAAAGAGTCGTTTTACACAGAAAGATGAACTGCTGCAATCTATTACACAGATTGATAGGGAAAAAAGTAACCTTTCTGAAGAGCTCGCTCTCCTGAAAGAAACGCAGAACGGCAGAAAACAGAAACTGGAAGAATACCAGAAAGCTATTACAGAAATGGATAGATTGAAGGTAGAAATGAAGGTTCAGAAACAGTCATTAGAACAGAATCAGGAGCGGATCGCTTTGATCAATGAACTTTTGCAGTTGCGGAATGAAATAGATCAAAGAGAAGGATTGCTTCAGAAAATGAGAAAGCAGTATGCTGCAGCAGAAATTGCATGGCTCAAGGCTAAAGAAGAAGCGCTGCAGACGGAAATGTTGTTCCTTAGAGAACAGGCTGGCTTTCTTGCAGAAGGGCTGGAAGATGGAATGGCTTGTCCTGTCTGTGGCTCTGTGCATCATCCGAAAAAGGCAGTTCTTAATGGGAATGCGCCGACAGAAGCTCAATGGAAACAGAAACAGAAGGCACAGGAAGATGCATATCAGAAGCTGATCGGACTGAAAGAGGATGGAACTGCAGAAAAAGAAAAATTGTTGATGCAAAAGGAAAATCTGCAGACAGGCTGCAACAAACTGAATGTATCGGCGGATGGGCTTGTTGAGGCAAAGAATGCAGAGGAATCTGCACGAACAGCAATGCAGGCAGAAGAAAAACGACTGCAGCAAATGCTGGATGCAATTGAGTTACTGTTACCCAAGAAGAATAAACTGGAGCAGGAAATGGAAGCGGAAGAACATAAACTGCAGCAGAAAGAAGAACTTCTGGCAGAAAAAACAGCTTCTCTGCAGAAAAAGCAGGGGGAATATGAAGTTCTGGTATCTCAACTGGGAAATCTGAATGCAGAAGATGTAGATACTTCGGTAATGATATTGCAGGAATCTCTGGAAAGGGCAGAAAAAGAAGAATCAGAACTGAATGAAAACTGGCAGAAGACGAAAGAAGAGAAAGAACGATACCATGCGCTTTTTTCGCAGGCAGAAAAAGAAGCTGCATCTGCGCAAGAAACAGCAGTTCAGACAAAGGCAGAATTGTGTTCTGTTCTGGAAAAGTATGGTTTTGCATCTATAGAAGATTTCAGAAGTATTCTGTTAGAAAGGAATATTCTGGAAGAAAAAGAAAAAGAGAACCGTGATTTCTTTACTGATCTTGCCTTACTGAAACAGACTGCAGAAACCCTGCAGCAGCAGTGCAAAGAGAAAGATCCTGTTGATCTTTCGGCACTGGAAGAAGAAAAGGATAGTATTTCTCTGCAAAAAGAAATTGTGAAACAGAATGCAGATGTTCTGAAACAGGAAAATGCCGTCTTTGAAAATAACCTGAAACAGGCGAAAAAAGAATTCCGTCAGAGAGAAAAAGCTGCTAAGGATTATTTACCTATCCGCGAACTTTCCAGAACGGCAAATGGCGACATTGCAGGCAAAGAAAAAATTGCTTTTGAACAGTTCGTACAGGGCTTTTATTTCCAGAAGATTTTGCAGGCGGCAAATCTTCGTCTGAAGGATATGACAGAGGGAAGATATATGCTTATGCATGCGCAGAAGGCTTCTAACAAACAAAGCCGTACAGGGCTGGAAGTGGAAGTTCATGATTTTTACACAGGAAAGAGCCGTTCTGTTCGCTCCCTTTCCGGCGGCGAAGCGTTTAAGGCATCCCTTTGTCTGGCATTAGGCCTTTCTGATGTGATTCAGGCTCATGCAGGCGGTGTCCGCATCGATACGATGTTTATCGATGAGGGTTTTGGTTCTCTGGATGATCACTCCAGAGAGCAGGCAGTAGAAGTATTGCAGAAACTTTCCTACGGTGACAGATTGGTCGGTATTATCTCCCATGTATCTGAGCTGAAAGAAAGCATTGATAAGAAAATCATTGTAAAAAAGGGCAGCGCAGGCAGTACAATAGAATTAAAAATATAAGAAAAACCACCTATTCCTTTTGGATAGGTGGTTTGTTTTTTACAGCAGATATTTTCTGTCAAGAGAACGATATTGCAATACTTCCAGTAAATGTTTTAATGTGATCTGCTCTTCTCCTGCAAGGTCTGCAGCAGTTCTTGCAAGTTTCAGGATTTTGTGATAGGCCCTTGCACTTAGCTCCATTCTTTCAAAAGCAGAACGAAGCACTTCTTTATCTCTTGGGAGGAGCGTACAGTATTTTTCTATCTGAGCCGCATTCATCTGAGCATTGAAGTAAATGCCTTCGTTTTTGAAACGCTCCAGCTGAATTTTATGGGCTTTTACGACTCTTTCCTTAATTGCAGCTGAAGATTCTGCAGGGGTTGTGTTTTCCAAATCTTCATATGCCACAGGAGGCATTTCGATCATCAGATCGATCCTGTCCAGAAGAGGGCCGCTGATTTTTCTGTGATATTTCATGATTTCATTGGCGGAGCAATGACATTTTTCACTGTTACCCAG
>JAFZDV010000099.1 GCA_017560955.1 Anaerotignum sp. | reverse complement strand
GATCGATGACACAGAAGGATGCTTTTTCGCAATTACGGATGGCATCGATCTTATGGCCTGTTTTTGCACAATGGAAGAAAATTTTATCCTCCACCAGCACATAGCTGAGGGGTACACCATAAGGGTAGCCTTCATCCCCCATCAGGGACAGAACACCGGATGTATTTCTATTCAGAATCTCTCTGCTGACATCTTCCGCCAGCAGCTGTTTATTTCTTCTCATTTCACGGAACATTCCCATTCCTCCTCAGGCTTCTTTCGCCTCTTTTGCAGCCACCTCATCGAAAATAGGCTGAATTTCATTATGATATACCTTGCGGAACAGCACAATTGTGATCATCAGCGCAACCATTTCCGCCAGAGGGAAGGAGATCCATGTAGCATTCAGACCCCAAATACGGGAGAAAATGAATGCAGAGGGCAGCAGAACGCCCAGCTGACGCAGAACAGAAATCGTCAGGCTGACAACGCCGTGACCCAGTGCCTGCATTGTGGAAATGCGGATGATATTGAAACCAGCCAGCAGGAAGGATAGGCTGATCAGTCTTAATGCAGGGATACCGATGGACAGCATCTGTTCAGAAGCATTAAAGATACCCAGCAGCTGAGGTGTGAACAGCCAGAATGCCAGCGTACCTGCGCCCATCATGGACATGGCATATTTTGTTGCCAGACGCATCGTTCCAACCAGACGGTCGGGCTTTCTTGCGCCATAGTTGAAACCAATGATAGGAACCATACCATTGTTCAGACCGAATACAGGCATGAAGATGAAACTCTGCAGTTTGAAGTAAACACCGAATACCGCCGCCGCTGTGGAAGTGAAGGCGATGAGAATCTTATTCATACCGAAGGTCATGATAGAACCAATGGATGCCATACAGATGGAAGGAATACCGATGGCATAGATATTTTTCACTGCATGCATCTGCAGGTGATATTTCTTGGGATTGATCACGATATCGTCGTTTTTCTTTTTGTTGAACCACAGTGCCAGAGCCGCAGCACAGAACTGACCGATAACTGTCGCTAGCGCCGCACCTTTGATACCCATAGCAGGGCAGCCAAACCAGCCGAAGATCATGATAGGGTCCAGGATGATATTGATGATGGCACCAAGGCCCTGTGTCAGCATAGTGTAGAACGTTCTGCCTGTGGACTGCAGGATACGTTCAAAGGCAAACTGCAGGAAAATACCGAAACTCAGACCACCGACGATCTGCAGATAATCCACGCCGTACTGGATGATTTCGGGATCTTTTGTCTGCAGGCTGAAGAACAGTCTGCTGCCGAAAATACACAGGATGCTCATCACAACTGCACTCAGAAACAGCAGCACAATGCCGTTGTTGGCAATCAGGTTTGCTCTTTCCTTATTCTTTTCACCAAGGGAACGGGAAACCAGTGCGTTCATACCTACGCCGGTACCTGTACCGATCGCGATCATCAGGTTCTGCGCAGGGAATGCCAGAGAAACCGCAGTCAGAGCATTTTCGCTCAGCTGCGCTACGAACATACTGTCAACGATATTATATAATGCCTGCACCAGCATGGATGCCATCATAGGCAAAGACATGGAGAGCAGGAGTTTATTGATGGGCATAACGCCCATTTTATTCTGTTCCATTTTCCGAATTTCTCCTTTCATTAAAATATGATTAAAGGTCAATTTACCAACAAAACAGCCTTCCATACGGAAGGCTGTCAAAGTCTTTCAGAAAATCAATTATTTGATTGTTGCGCTGTCTTTCAGCAGTACGTCGTGAGCGCCGCCTTCAACCAGGGAAGTTGTGGAGATTACTGTGATCTTCGCTTTTTCCTGCAGTTCGGGGATTGTCAGTACGCCACAGTTGCACATTGTGGATTTTACTTTTTTCAGGGACAGACCAACGTTGTCACGCAGGCTGCCTGCGTAGGGAACATAGGAGTCAACGCCTTCTTCGAAGGACAGTTTGGAGTCGCCGCCCATGTCATATCTCTGCCAGTTTCTAGCTCTTGCGGAACCTTCACCCCAGTACTCTTTCATGTATGTACCGTTGATGTTTACTTTGTTTGTAGGGGATTCATCGAAACGAGCGAAGTATCTGCCCAGCATGATGAAGTCAGCACCCATAGCCAGAGCCAGTGTCATATGGTAGTCATATACGATACCACCGTCGGAGCAGATGGGAACGTAGATGCCTGTTTCTTTGAAGTATTCATCTCTTGCTTTTGCTACTTCGATAACAGCGGAAGCCTGACCACGGCCGATACCTTTCTGTTCACGTGTGATACAGATGGAGCCGCCGCCGATACCTACTTTAACGAAGTCTGCGCCGCAGTCTGCCAGGAAACGGAAACCTTCTGCGTCTACAACGTTACCAGCACCAACTTTTACGGAATCGCCGTATGTTGCTCTGATCCATTCCAGAGTATCTTTCTGCCATTCGCTGTAACCTTCGGAAGAGTCGATTGTCATGATGTCAACACCAGCTTCTACCAGAGCGGGAACTCTTTCTTTGAAGTCTCTTGTGTTGATACCTGCGCCTACCACATAGCGTTTGTGTGCATCCAGCAGTTCGTTTGCATTTTCTTTGTGGCTTGCGTAGTCTTTACGGAATACCATATATTCCAGTCTGCCTTCTTCGTCAACGATAGGCAGCTGATTGATCTTGTGATCCCAGATGATGTTGTTTGCTTCTTTCAGGGATGTGCCGGAAGGAGCTGTGATCAGTTCAGACAGAGGTGTCATGAAATCTTTTACCAGTTCATTGCCTTCCATACGGCTTACACGGTAGTCTCTGCTTGTTACCATACCTACCAGTTTGCCCTGTGCTGTACCGTCTGTTGTAACAGCTACTGTGGAGTGGCCTGTTCTTGCTTTCAGAGCCAGAATGTCAGCCAGTGTGCTTTCGGGGCTGATATTGGAATCGGATACTACGAAACCAGCTTTGTAGGATTTTGCTTTTGCTACCATTGCAGCCTGGCTTTCGATGGGCTGAGAACCGTAAATGAACGCAATACCGCCTTCTTTTGCCAGAGCCACTGCCATTTTGTCATCGGATACCGCCTGCATAACTGCGGAAACCAGAGGGATGTTCATTTCCAGAGCGGGTTTTTCGCCTTTTTTGAATTTTACAACGGGTGTTTTCAGACTTACGTTGTCCACCATGCACTGTTTTGTGGAGTAGCCGGGAACAAGCAGGAATTCACTGAAAGTTCTGGATGGTTCTGTAAAGAAAGTTGCCATTTTGATTCTCCTCCTATTTGTCGTTTTCTGATTTTGCTGTATAGTATGCCAATTTAAATTTTACATTGATATTAGGATGATTTTATCACTAAAAAACCCCCTATTCAAGGGGGCTTTTGGATTTTCCGATATTTTGTCGATTCCGTCAGTTTTTCGATAAAAAATCAACTTTTTTCGTGTTTTTGTATACAGGATACGTTATTTTCTTCTGTAAATATCAAAAGAGAACTGTACGCCGTTTTCTTCCTGTATTTCACCCTTTTCTGCCAGTTCCCATTCGGGATTGGAATCCAGATCAGGGAAGAAGGTATCTGCTTCATATGCTTCGTAGATTTTTGTCACATAAGCAGTTTCGCACTGGGGCAGCAGCTGTTCATAAATGGTACCACCACCGGCAACAAAGATCTGTTTGCCTGTGTAATCTTTCAGCACTTCGGGCAGTTCGTCGATACCGTGGCACAGCACAACGCCTTCCGCTTCGTAATTTTTATTGTTTGTCAGAACGATATTCACTCTGTTGGGCAGGGGCTTTTTGTTGGGGAAAGATTCCAGTGTCTTTCTGCCCATGACCAGCACATTGCCTGTGGTTTTCTGACGGAAATATTTCAGGTCTGCAGAGATGGGATGCAGCAGGTCGCCGTCCTTACCGATACCCCATTTTGCATCTACCGCTACGATCAGATCCATGGTCATCCTCCTTATTCCGCTACAGGGATCTTGCCGAAACCTTTATGGAATTCATAATCTTCCACGATGAAATCATCTACTGTGAAATCGTAGAAGTTTTTGATTTCGGGGTTCAGTCTTACCTTAGGTGCGGGCAGGGGTTCTCTTTCCATCATTTCCTTTACCATTTCGATATGTCTGTCATAAATGTGCATATCGGAAATGACATGGATGAATTCACCGGGTTCCAGACCGCTTACCTGCGCAAACATCATCAGCAGTGCGCAGTACTGTACTACGTTCCAGTTGTTTGCTGTCAGGGTGTCCTGAGAACGCTGGTTCAGGATGCCGTTCAGTTTGTTGCCTGTTACGTTGAAAGTCATGCTGTAAGCACAGGGTTCCAGACCCATTTCTGTCAGGTCTGCAAAGTTGTAGATATTGGTCATGATACGTCTGGAAGCAGGTGTGTTTTTCAGCTGCCACAGAACGTTGTCTACCTGATCCATTTCGCCGTGGGGGAATTTATATTTCACGCCCAGCTGGTAGCCGTAAGCCTTACCAATTGTACCGTTTTCATCCGCCCACTGATCCCAGATGCGGCTGTTCAGTTCTTCTGTTCTGTTGGATTTTTTCTGCCAGATCCACAGAATTTCGTCAATACAGGATTTCCAGAATGTCTGACGCAGTGTCATCATGGGGAATTCTTCCTGCAGGTTATATCTGTTTACCACACCGAAAGTTTTTACTGTGTGGGCAGGTGTGCCGTCTTCCCATTTTGCACGTACAGTCTGGCCTTCTGTAGAGAAGCCATGCTCCAGGATCTGTTTGCAGTTTTCCTTAAAAATCAAATCCGCTTTACTCATAACGGTTCTTCCTCCTTATGCTATTCTTCTATCATAAATTGATTTTTCTTCTATTTTTGTTGAATTAATATATTATATCATTTTCACATAAAATTTCATAGCCCCGTCTTTCCATTCCCATCAAAAATCAACTGACTGTTCGATTTTCTTTACACATCATATGCTATCCTGTTCTTTTTTTCATACCAGTATAAAAATTAACGCTATTATATGTAAAAAAAGCTGACGTAATGTTGATTTCAGATGGATTTTATGGTATAAATTGAATAATGGCAAAAGCATCTGTTTCTCTCACACAGACATCTGTTTGAGAGTCGTAGCCAAAACTAAAAAACGACACTTTCGGTCTGATGCTTACCGAAAATCCATTTCATGGGAGGTTGTAAATTATGAAAAAGTTTATTGCTCTGGCACTGGCTTCTGTTATGACATTCTCTCTGGCAGCTTGCGGCGGCGGCGGCAGTGATGAAGCAGCAGTAGCTGGCACACCCATCAGCGGTGACACAATCAAAATCGGCGTTTTCGAACCCACAACAGGTGAAAACGGCGGCGGCGGTATGCAGGAAGTTCTGGGTATCCGTTACGCAAACACAGTTGCGCCCACAGTTGATATCAACGGCACAACATACAACATCGAACTGGTAGAAGTTGACAACCAGTCCGACAAAACAGCAGCAGTTACAGCTGCACAGTCTCTGATCTCCTCCGGCGTTGTTGGCGTTCTGGGTTCCTACGGTTCCGGCGTTTCCATCGCAGCAGGTCAGACATATGCTGAAGCAGGCGTTCCCGCAATCGGCTGCTCCTGCACAAACCCTCAGGTAACACTGGGTAATGATTTCTACTTCAGAACATGCTTCCTGGATCCTTTCCAGGGTACTGTAATGGCTTCCTACGCAGCTGAAGAAATGGGTTACAAAACAGCAGCGATCATCAGCCAGAACGGTGACGACTACTCCACAGGTATCGCAGCATACTTCAAACAGGCATTCGAATCTCTGGGCGGCACAATCGTTGCTGACGAAACATACCAGACAAACGAATCCGACTTCAATGCGATCCTGACAACAGTAAAAGCTTCCGCAGCTGAATGCGTATTCATCCCTTGCTCCATCGCAACAGCAACACTGATCCTGCCTCAGGCTCAGGCAGTTGGTCTGGATGCTCACATCCTGGGCTCCGACACATGGGAAAATGAATCCATCGTTATGGCAGCAGGCTCCGCAGCTGAAGGCGTAGTATTCTCCACATTCTTCGATGAAAACGATGAATCCACACCTATGGCAAAAGATTTCGTTAACGGCTTCAAAGCATACCTGAACGAAGATCCTCAGAGAGTAACTCTGAACGGCGGTACAGACGGTGTTGCAGCAGTATCCGCTCTGGGTTACGATGCATACATGACAATGGTAGCTGCTCTGGCATCTCTGGATGGCGTTGAAGGCGACCTGACAAGCGTAAACCTGCGTGACGCTCTGGCAGCTGTTAACCACGACGGCGTAACAGGCAACATCACATTCGACGAAACAGGCGACGCAAACAAAGACTCCGCTTACCTGAAAAAAGTAGAAGGCGGCAAATTTGTATTCGTTAAAAAACAGCTGGACGAAACAGCTCAGTAATCTGTTTCTCCATCAAAAGAGGATTTTCCTCAATCGCTTCAAAAACTTTGCGGCGGGATACCTTCCCGCCGCTTTTTCCAATAAACGGGGGTCTCTCGATTTCCTGTTTTTAAATCGACTTGGAAAGATTCGAAAAGTTTTTGGCTCATTTTTGGCTCTTTCCAAGTCGGTTTCACAAAAATAATTCATGTCTGGAGGTATATTCATGACATCATCTGCATTTTTACAATACTGCCTGGCGGGCATTTCCATCGGCGGCATCTATGCCCTGATCGCCATTGGCTACACAATGGTATACGGCATCCTGCGTCTGATCAACTTTGCCCACGGCGACATCTTCATGATGGCAGCATACTTCATGATCTTTGCAATGGTAGACTTTGCACTGCCCTGGTATGTTTCCATCGGTATCGTTCTGGTGGCCACCGTCGTTCTCGGCGTTGTCATTGAACGCGTAGCCTACAAACCCCTGAGAAGCGCACCTCGTATGTCCATCATGATCTCTGCTATCGGTGTTTCCTACCTGCTGCAGAATCTGGCTACATACCTGTTCTCCGCGCTGCCCAAAGGTTACCCTTCCATCGGTTTCCTGACAAAATCCATTACAGTAGGCGGCATTTCCACTTCCGTGGTAACATTCATCACACCCATCCTGACACTGTTATTCGTATTCCTGCTGATGCAGCTGATCAACCATACAAAAATCGGTATGGCGATGCGTGCTGTTTCCAAGGACTTTGAAACATCCCAGCTGATGGGTATCAAAATCAACCGTGTTATCAGCTTTACATTCATCATCGGTTGTTTCCTGGCGGCTACAGGTTCCATCCTGTACTTCACACCCCGCCCCTCCGTATACCCTCTGGTAGGTTCCCTGCCCGGTACAAAATGCTTCATCGCTGCGGTATTCGGCGGTATCGGTTCCATTCCCGGCGCAATGCTGGGCGGCTTTGTGATCGGCCTGTCCGAAACATTCATCAAAGCTGCCGGTTATTCCGAATTTTCTGACGTATTCACATTCATCCTGCTGATCGTTGTTCTGCTGTTCAAACCTACAGGTCTGTTCGGCGAAAAGATCACAGAAAAAGTGTAAAGGCAGGTGGACGAAATGACAGAACAGAAAAAACAGAAACTTTCCACCATTTTTTCCATCATTGGTGTTGCATTTTTAGCAGCAGTACTGGTTGGCGTTTACACAACAACATCTTCTACTGATATGCTGCGCACAATCCTGCAGCTGGGTGCCATCTACGCACTGGTTGCAGTATCCATGAACCTGCTGAACGGCTTTACAGGTCTGTTCTCTCTGGGTCAGGCAGGTTTTATGGCTCTGGGTGCTTATGTATTTGCCATCTTCACAATCCCTACAGCACAGCGTCCCGGTGTTTACTACCTGTACGGTGTAGCAGACTGGCTGGCAAATATCGAACTGCCTATCATCGTTGCTCTGATCGTTGCCGGTGCCGTTTGTGCAGTGATGGCAGCTCTGATCGGCGCTCCCGTATTAAGACTGAAAAGTGACTATTTCGCAATCGCCACACTGGGTTTTGCGGAAATCGTTCGTATCGTTGTGGGTTCTTCCCCTCTGAACCGTGTCACAAACGGTTCCATGGGTCTGAAACTGATCCCCAGATTCCCCAACTTCTTCTTCCCCTTCATCGTTGTAGGCATCTGTATCTTCATCGTATGGCTGCTGATCAACTGTTCTTACGGCAGAGCCTTCAAAGCCATCCGTGAAGACGAAATCGCGGCAGAAGCAATGGGTATCAACCTGGCAAAACACAAACAGATGTCCTTTATCATCAGCTCCTTCTTCGCAGGCGTAGGCGGTGCGCTGATGGCAATGTACATGGGTGCCATCACATCCACAACATTCAACGTAACACTGACATACAACATCCTGCTGATCGTTGTTATCGGCGGTATGGGTTCCCTGACAGGCAGCGTTATTTCCTCTTTCATCGTTATTGCAGCGAGAGAATGGTGGCTGCGTTTCCTGGATCAGCCCTTCTTCATCGGCGACTTCCAGGTTCCCCTGTTCAAAACAGGCTTCCGTATGGTTGTATTCTCCATCATCCTGATGATCGTTGTACTGTTCTTCCGTAAAGGCATCATGGGTACAAAAGAAT
>JAFZDV010000098.1 GCA_017560955.1 Anaerotignum sp. | reverse complement strand
GGTGGGAGTTTGAGGGTAAAACCCTCAAGAAGAAAGGGAGTTATTACTATGGTAAATATCATCATTCATGGCTGCGGCGGCAAAATGGGCCGTGTCGTAGCTGATCTGGTTAAAAATGAAGCAGACTGTCAGGTAGTAGCAGGTATCGACCCTACAACACCCACACTGGAATTCCCTGTATTCGCTGACTGCGCATCCTGCGATGTAGCAGCCGATGTAATCATCGACTTTTCCACAGCAAAAGCAGTTCCTGCCCTGCTGGCATTCTCCAAAGAAAAAAACATCCCTGTTGTTCTCTGCACAACAGCACTGTCTGACGAAACAACAGCACTGATGAAAGAAACAAGCAAAGATGTTGCGGTTCTGAAATCTGCAAATATGTCTGTTGGTGTAAACCTGCTGCTGGATCTGGTACAGCGTGCAGCAGTTATTCTGGCTGAAAGCGGCTTCGATATCGAAATCGTGGAAAAACACCACAACCAGAAAATCGACGCCCCCAGTGGTACAGCAATGGCTCTGGCTGATGCCATCAATCAGGCAATGGACGAAAAATACCACTATGTATATGACCGTTCTCAGGTGCGTGAAAAACGCGAAAAAACTGAAATCGGTATCCACGCAGTACGCGGCGGCAGCATCGTAGGTGAACACGATGTGATCTTCGCCGGCAGAGATGAAGTGATCGAACTGAACCACCGCGCAACTTCCCGTGAAGTTTTCGCTGTTGGCGCAGTAAAAGCAGCAAAATTCCTGGCTGGCAAACCTGCAGGTCTGTACAGCATGAAAGACGCACTGCAGTAATCAAAAGCACAAAAATATCCCCTGAGAAAAACCTCAGGGGATTGTTTTTTATAATTTAAAATCTTCTTTTTCCAGTACCAGCTGATAAATATTCTGTGTTTTGGAAACAAGACCTTCGGGAAGGATCGTACCTGTCATGATAAAGTCCATATAAGAAGGTCTTCTATCGATCAGTTCTTCCAGATCCGCTTCCTGCAGATAGCCTTTTTCCACACATTCCAGTACACCATCCAGCAGCAGCATTTCACATTCGCCCGTATCTACGATTTTCTTTGCAAAATTGAATGCATTGCGAATTTCGCCGCCGATTTCCTTTTTCAGATGTTCATCCAGTTCACCGTCATGCACATCCACACCGACACGGTCTTTTTCAAAACGGAACACACGGAAATCAGGTTCCATTTTTTTCAGCAAAGCTGTTTCTTTACTATTATGATAATCCATAAACTGGATCATTACCACACGCAGATCTTCACCGATGGCACGCATACCACGGCCAACAGCGATAGATGTTTTCCCTTTCCCCTTACCATAATAAATGGCAATATGACCTTCTCTCATACTTTTCACTCCTGTTTATTCTGCAGCCTCTGCTGCCTCCTGTTCCGTTTCCGCCTGTTCTCCATGACCAGGTAATTCAATTTTGGAAACAGAAACCTCGTAAGCCACGCGTTCTTCTACTTCTTCACCCACGCGTTTCTGGTAAATTCTGGACTGTACACGCCCCCATACCCTGATGTTTGCACCAACCTCCAGATTTGCCATATATCTTGCATTTCTCCCCCAGGCAATGCAGGGAATATAATCCGATTTGTTATACGCACGATTCACCGCCACCAGAATGTCAGAAATTTCTCTGCCAAAAGGTGTCTTACGATAAATTGGCGCTTTGCAGATAAAACCGTTCAGGAAAATCTGATTTTCCATTTTTGCATCTGCTTCCTCCAGCAAGGAAATTTCCCTTGCAAAAATCGTCAGGATCAGACGGTTTTTCTTGCTGTTATAATTATTGTAACTGCGCAGTTGCCCTGTAACCTCTACTTTTGTTCCAACCTGCAGCAGTTCTTTGTCAATCAGGCGCTCCGAAATCGTTACAGGCAGGATATCCGCTTTATCGCTCAGGCGCGCAGAAGAGATCCGAAACATATAAAAGCTTTCGCCATATACTTCATGACTGAATACACAGCCTTCTGCCACCGTACCGGTAATCAGAACTGTGTTGTTTTCCGCCAATCCATCAAAGTGCATCTCTTTCTCCCCTTTTCACGGTCAGGTTTAACCCCAACACTTTCCATCTAATCTCATTCTATGCAGGAAGGTCGCCTTTAGACTACCTGTTTACACAATTTCATGAAACGATTATATTGCCGCGCTTTTATTACTACGGAAAACAAATCCGATTTTCACGCAATCGATCGCAACCACCATTGTATATTCTTTTTTTCTGTAAACCATAGGTTCGCCGCCCTTTTTCACAACGACAGCATCTACTTTTTTGCCCTCTTCTGTCCAATAACTAAGGAAGGCAAAATCTTCCTGCTCTTTTACCACCCATTCGAAATCCAAAAGAGGTTTGATAAAAAAGTCCCCTTCGCAGCCGAAATAATCATTCACGCGCTTTCTTGCCTTCTCAAATTCCAATACGGGCTCTTTTTCTTTTGCCATATTTTCCTCCAAAATCATATCAAACTTATTATTACTATCGTACTTACTTTTCTCTCAATTGTCAATCGAAAAAGTCCTTTTCGGTCCTTCCCCCAGACAGCGACCGACATAAAAAAGCTGTATCCGTCTGCCCTTTCGCACTTTTTCGGATACAGCTCTTTTATTCTTTATTTCTTTTTCAGTACTTCTTTTAAATATCTGCCTGTATAGGATTCCTTTACATCACAGATTTCTTCAGGGGTACCTGCAGCCACAAGTGTACCGCCGCCGTCGCCGCCTTCAGGGCCAAGATCGATGATATGATCTGCTGTCTTGATGACATCCAGATTATGCTCAATGACAACCACCGTATTACCGCCTTCCGCCAGTCTCTGCAGAATATGCACCAGTTTATGCACATCAGCTGTATGCAGACCTGTGGTAGGCTCGTCCAGAATGTACATGGTCCTGCCTGTACTTCTGCGGCTCAGTTCTGTCGCCAGTTTTACACGCTGGGCTTCACCGCCGGAAAGGGTCGTAGAAGACTGGCCCAATTGTACATAGGAAAGACCTACATCATACAAAGTCTGCAGTTTAGACTTGATACGAGGGATATTTTCAAAGAATTTCAGTGCTTCTTCCACAGTCATTTCCAGTACATCAGAAATTGTTTTACCTTTATATTTCACTTCCAGTGTTTCTCTATTGTATCGTTTGCCATGACACACTTCACAGGGCACATAAATATCAGGCAGGAAATGCATCTCGATTTTCACGATACCATCGCCCGCGCAGGCTTCACATCTGCCGCCTTTCACGTTGAAGCTGAATCTGCCCTTCTGATAGCCTCTGACCTTCGCTTCTGTTGTCTGGGCAAATACATCACGGATCATATCAAACAGGCCTGTATAGGTAGCAGGATTACTTCTGGGGGTGCGTCCAATGGGAGACTGGTCGATATTGATGACCTTATCCAGTTTTTCGATACCCAGCATATCTTCATGCTTACCGGGTCTGGTTTTTGCTCTGTTCAGATCTCTCGCCAGTCGTTTATACAGAATTTCATTGATGAGGGAACTCTTACCGCTGCCGCTGACCCCTGTTACGCAGGTAAACAGTCCCAGAGGGATCTCCACATCGATGCCCTTCAGATTATTTTCCGCGGCACCTTTGATAACCAGTTTGTTTTCGGAAACAATGGGTCTGCGTCCCTTGGGAATTTCGATTTTCTTTCGTCCGCTCAGATATGCCCCTGTCACAGATCGTTCTGTCTGCATGATATCTTCCACACTGCCTGCCGCTACGATCTCGCCGCCGTCACGCCCAGCACCGGGACCGATATCCACCACGAAATCTGCCGCCAGCATAGTATCTTCGTCATGCTCTACTACGATCAGAGAGTTGCCGATATCACGCAGGTGTTTCAGCGTTGCCAGTAGTTTGTCATTGTCCCTCTGATGCAGACCAATGCTGGGTTCATCCAGAATATATACCACGCCCACCAAACCAGAACCAATCTGGGTCGCCAGACGGATACGCTGAGATTCACCGCCAGACAATGTACCTGCTGTTCGGGAAAGGGTCAGGTATTCCAGACCAACATCCATCAGGAAACCGATCCTTGCATGGATTTCCTTCATGATGCGTTCTGCAATCATGTTTTCTCTTTCTGTCAGCTGCAGATTCTGGAAGAATTCCTGCATTTTACCAATAGAAAGGTCTGTCACTTCAGAAATATTCTTGCCGCCAACAGTGATTGCAAGAATTTCAGGACGCAGTCGTTTGCCGCCGCAGTCCGGACATTCGATATTGGTCATGAATTCTTCGTATTCCGCACGCATGGTTTCAGAAGTTTCATTATATCTTCTCTGCAGATTATTGATGATGCCCTCAAAATCATAATCATACGTACCTGTACCACGGAAATTAGTATAGGTGATACGCAGTTTTTCCTTTGTGCCATAGAAAATGATTTTCTTCACTTCCGCAGGCAGGTCTTTGAAAGGTGTGTCCAGAGAAAAATCATATTTTTCCGCCAGTGCATCAAACAGCACTTTACTCATACTGCCCTTACTATTGACAGAATTATAGCCGGGAGCCGCAATGGCGCCCTGCATGATGCTCAGATTATCATTGGGAACGATCAGATTCTCATCAAACTTCATCTGCATCCCCAGACCTGTGCAGGTAGGGCATGCACCACTGGGATTGTTGAAAGAGAACATTCTGGGTTCAATTTCCATCAGGTCTACGCCGCAATCAGGGCAGGAAAAACTCTGGCTGAACATCAGCTCATCTTCCCCCTGATTCAGATCCACAATCAGCAGACCACCGCTCAGGGCAGATGCCGTTTCGATGGATTCTGTCAGACGCATCTGAATGCCCTCTTTTACCACCAGACGGTCTACCACGATTTCAATGTTATGCTTTTTATTTTTTTCCAGTTCGATTTTTTCGGAAAGTTCATACATGATACCGTCCACGCGCACACGAACATAACCGCTCTTTTTCGCATCTTCCAGCAGTTTTACATGCTCGCCTTTACGACCACGAACCACAGGTGCCAGAAGCTGCAGTTTGGTTCTTTCAGGCAGTTCCATGATACGGTCAACGATCTGGTCGATGGTCTGTTTTTTGATCTCCTTGCCGCATTTGGGGCAATGGGGGATCCCGATCCTTGCGTACAGCAGACGCAGGTAATCGTAAATTTCCGTTACCGTACCTACTGTGGAGCGGGGGTTATGGCTTGTTGTTTTCTGGTCAATGGAAATGGCAGGAGAAAGACCTTCGATGAGGTCTACATCCGGTTTTTCCATCTGTCCCAGAAACTGTCTTGCGTAAGAAGACAGAGATTCCACATATCTTCTCTGCCCTTCCGCATATATGGTATCAAAAGCGAGAGAACTTTTACCGCTGCCGCTGACACCCGTAAAGACCACCAGCTGATCTCTGGGGATGGTCAGATCGACATTTTTCAGGTTATGCTCTCTGGCTCCTTTTATCACAATTTTATCCTTCATATTTCCTCCTTTCTTCCGACTTACTGCAAAGTCAGTTTTTTCAGTTCCAATATCTTATCACGCAGTTCTGCTGCTCGTTCAAACTGCAGTTCCATAGCAGCCTGCTTCATTTCTTTGTCCAGTTTTTTGATGAGTTTATTCAGTTCATCTACATTCATGG
>JAFZDV010000097.1 GCA_017560955.1 Anaerotignum sp. | reverse complement strand
TTTATCAACGGATGCTGTATATTTGGGTTTAGAGCTGCCGCCTTTGCTGGGTGTAGGAGCTGGAGCGGGGTCACCTACCATGTATGTGTAACCATCTTTATTACTTGCTGTTACCACTTTACCTTCCACTACATAGGCTGTAGGATCCTGTGTGAAGTAACCGGATTCGATTTTCAGATTGCCTTCCAAACCTTCGCTTACTTCAAAAGCACCTTTTGCACTGGCATTTTTAATTGTTACTGTTGGTGCTTCATAAGAAGCATATTTGCATACATCAAATGCAATGCCATTTTCAGGCGCAATAATTTCTGTGCTATTAATTGCAATTGTACCACAGTTATTGCTCAGAACATAACGACCTGTGCCGCCCAATTCAGAACCATCCAGAACCATATTATCCAGTGTCAGGTTGCTGTAGTTCTGCACCAGCATTTTCACTGCTTTATCCGTTTCATTTTCCTCATTCTGGGCAGGTGCACTTTCTTTAATTGTACCGTCTTTCAGTACAACATTATTGCCGCTCAGGATCTGGAAGCCCAGTGTTGTTGTGCCTGCAGAACCTACCGCAGGACCAACGATGTCATAAGTATTGCCATCAAAATCAATTGTAATGTCTTTATCAATTACAATACCTGCGCCTTTTACATCTTTCAGCAGTGTTACTGTTGCGCCAGACACTGCATATTTCACAGCATTTGCCAGATCTGTGAAAGAACCCCCTTCAATCACCAGTTTTGCTGTACCTGTTACTTCCATTTTACCATCCACAACAGAGTTTTTATCAACTGTTACTTCAGGTACAGGATAAGAAGCATATTCACATGCATCGAATGCAATACCATTTTCATCTGCAATGATCTTTGTTTCTTTGATGAGAACAGTACCAGAGTTGTTGCTCAGTGTATAGCGGCCTTCGCCATCCAACTCAGAACCATCCAGTACCATATTATTCAGTGTCAGATTCGCATAGTTCTGTACCAGCATTTTCACTGCTTCATCTGTTTCATTTTCCCCATTCTGGGCAGGTGCACTTTCTGTGATTTTACCGTCTTCCAGAACAACTGTATTGCCAGACAGGATCTGGAAGCCCAGTGTTGTTGTGCCTGCAGAACCTACTGCAGGACCAACGATATCATATGTTTTGTCATTAAAATCGATTGTAATATCTTTATCAATTACAATACCTGCACCTTTTACATTTTCCAGCAGTGTGATTTCAGCACCATCTTCTGCATATTTCACCGCATTTGCCAGATCTGTGAAAGAACCACCTTCAATCACCAGCTTTGCTGTACCTGTTACTTCAATTTTACCATCTACAACAGAGCCTTCTTCAACTGTTACTTCAGGCACAGGATAAGAAGAATATTCACAAGCATCGAATGCAACGCCTTTGTTATCATCTGCAATAATTTTTGTTTTGCCTGTAATCAAAACTTCACCACAGTTATTGCTCAGTGTATAGCGGCCTTCGCCATCCAGTTCAGAACCATCCAGTACCATGTTATTCAGTGTCAGATCCGCATAGTTCTGTACCAGCATTTTCACTGCTTCATCTGTTTCATTTCCCTCATTCTGGGCAGGTGCACTTTCTGTAATTTTACCATTTTCCAGTACAACATCATTGCCGCTCAGGATCTGGAAGCCCAGTGTTGTCGTACCTTTAGAACCTACCGCAGGACCAATGATATTGTAAGTTTTGCCACCAAAATTAATTGTAATGTTTTTATCAATTACAATACCTGCACCTTCTGCATCTTTCAGCAGTGTTACTGTTGCACCAGATGCTGCTGCCGCTACTGCCGCCGCCAGTGTTTCATATTCTGTACCACCAGTTTCTGCAACATTCACTACTGCCGCCTGTTCTGCTACTACAGGCTCATTCGCAACTTCTTCTGCCATTGCTGTTACGGGCGCAACAGATGTCACCATTGCCAGTGTCAGCAGAGCAGAAATCGTTTTTTTCCATGTCTTTTTCATGGTTTTTCTCCTCCTTTTTTACAAATCATTTAATAACAAATCAGATTCCAAGCATTAAAATCAAAATAACCATGTAAAAATTCCGAATATGCAAACCAAAACCATCCCATAAATAAATATCCTCGGTTTCAATTTTAATTGCCACAGGTTTTATTCAGTTACATTTTAACACTTTTATTTTTATTTTATCGATATTTTATAACTTTGCAAGATATAAATCAAGTCTTTTTTAAAATAAAAAAACCTCAGACCATCTTGGTCTGAGGTTTTACTTTATTATCTATGTCTTTTTGTTACCAGCACCAGCCACAGGAAATACAGCAGAATAAACACTACTGTAAACACAAAGGCCTGCTGAATGGTCACAGGCTGACCTGTTACCATCATGAAACCATGATAAAAAATACTGCAGATACAGCCGCTTTTGACTGCTCTGATAAAAAGTCCTGCAAAATTCATATTTTCACCTGTTCTTTATTATTCTTCATTGGTACCAAGGATAATGCGGATATCTGCGCTGCCCATATCAGAAGGCGCTTTTTCCACTCTGGCTTTATCAAAATATTTCACCAGATCCTTGCCTGCGCCATCCTCTTTCACCTGAATACGTGTATAATCCACCTGCTCACCGTGATATGTGGTGGGTTCTGCCAGTCGGAAACCTTCGTTTGCCAGCTTTTCTGTAAATCTGCCGGCCAGACCAGCCACTTCACCGCCGTTTGCCACTTCGATCAGAAGGCTCTTGCTGTCGATGGAACCATCTTCATTCACCACAGGCGCTACGCTGTAGAATACGCGGTCTACCATTTCTCTTGTCGCCTCGGGATCATGGACGAAATAAGATACGCCGCCTATATACTGGCCTGCACCGGGCAGAGTTTCCATGCTGATCTTACCTGTATCCACCTTCGTGATATAATTTGCATATTTCACCGCATCAGACAGGCTCACATCTGTCTCTACATATTTATATGCAACTTTAATGTAGTCACCAAGATTCTTCACAATGCTTTCTGTACTCAGCACTTTATCCATCAGTGCCTTCATGAACAGCTGCTGTACCTGAATACGGCCAACGTCACCATCTGCATAACGACGGAAGCGTACCAGCTGCAGTGCTTTCTTACCATCCAGTGTCTGCAGGCCTTTTTTCAGGTTGATGGTGATATCACCTGTATCACTCATATCCCAGTACATATCCTGAGGAACATCTACTTCCACACCGCCTACTGCATCAACGATCTCAACCACTGCATCAAAATCGACCTTCACATAATGATCGATGCTGATACCCAGCAGATCTTCCATCTGCAGAATCGCTGCCTCGGGGCCATGTTCCTTGCCGCCATAAGCATGTACTGCATTGAATTTTGTTGCACCATAGCGGCCGCCCAGCAATTCTTCCACCTCGTCACATACATTGACATAGGTATCTCTGGGTACGGAGATCAGCTGCAGACTTTCCTGTTCACTATCGTAATGAACGACAAAAGCCACGTCTGTTCTGGTACCATCTTTATCTACACCAAAAACCGCTACATTCAGCTTCATGTTTTTCCCCATCAGTGCATCCAGAATGCTCATTTCACCGGCATTGGTCACACTGCCGGAAAAAGGCACATTGCCTGTGGCCTTATAATAGGCAAAACACGCACCACCTGCCAGAACCACAAAAGCCATTACCATGGAGATCACGATTTTCAGAAATGTTTTGATCGGATTAAAAGGTTTT
>JAFZDV010000096.1 GCA_017560955.1 Anaerotignum sp. | reverse complement strand
TTTTCGAACCCGATAACAGCAAAAATCTGGACCAGTGGGTGGATGAGATCGATGCAGCAATGCAGGATTCCATTCAGGCACACAAAATCGCCGATGTTGAAGTTGGTTCCTTCCTGTCCAGCGGCGTTGACAGTTCCTATGTAGCAGCATGCTTCAACGGTGACAAAACTTTCACTGTTGGTTTCGATTATCAGAACTACAACGAAATCGACTATGCGAAAGCACTGTCCGAAAAAATCAAAATCGATAACTACAGCCACCTGATCTCCGAACAGGAATACTGGGATTCCATCGGCAATGTACAGTATCACATGGACGAGCCTCTGGCTGACCCTTCCGCCATCGCCCTGTATTTCGTTGCAAGAACAGCGGCACAGCATGTAAAAACATCCATGTCCGGCGAAGGTGCAGATGAATTCTTCGGCGGCTACAACATCTATCGTGAACCCCACGACCTGCTGCCTATCACAAGCCTGCCCCGTCCCATCAGAAAAGGTCTGGGCGCCATGGCACAGAAACTGCCTAAAATGAAAGGTAAAAACTACCTCATCCGCGGCAGCAAAGACCTGCAGGAAAGATTCATCGGTAATGCGTTCATGCTGAACGAAAAGGAAAGAGAACGCATCCTGAAAAACCCCACAGGTAAATTCCATCATACTCAGCTGACAAAACCTTTCTATGATAAGGTAAAACATCTGGATGATGTCACAAAAATGCAGTACATCGATATCCACTTCTGGCTCATCGGCGATATCCTGCTGAAAGCGGACAAGATGTCCATGGCACACTCTCTGGAAGTGCGTGTACCTTTCCTGGACAGAGTGGTATTTGATGTGGCAAGAAAAGTACCCACAGAATACAAAGTAACAAAAGAAAACACAAAATATGCCATGCGTCAGGCGGCTCACCGCTACCTGCCCGATATGGTTGCAGAAAAGAAAAAACTGGGCTTCCCCGTACCTATCCGTGTATGGCTGAGAGAAGATAAATATTACAACATCGTAAAAGAAGCCTTCCATAGCCCTGCGGCACAGGAATATTTCAAAACAGAAGAAATCATGAAATATCTGGATGACCATAAAGCAGGCAATGCAGATAACAGCCGTAAAATCTGGACAGTTTATATGTTCCTGGTATGGCACAAACAGTTCTTCGAAAACTAAAATAATGGTAAAAAGACCGAGCCTCGAACCATCGAGAAATCGGTCTTTTTTTTATACGCCAAATGCACTATAATACCTTTAACCATGAACAACCACGGAGGTATCCCATGTATTCGAATCTGAAAACATATCTGATCTTATTTGGCGGTGTATTTGCCTTATCTACGTCTGCCATTTTTGTAAAAATTGCAGATGCACCATCGGCAGTCACTGCATTCTATCGTCTTTTCATTGCAGGGGCAGTGCTGCTGCCTGCTTTCCTTTGCAGCAAAACCAGCCGTACCGAATTTCGCACCCTGACCAAACATCAATGGACGCAGATCCTTTCCGCAGGCCTCTTCCTTGCCCTGCATTATGTCCTCTGGTTTGAATCTCTGCAATTCACATCCATCGCCAGTTCCACTGTCCTTGTGTGTCTGCAGCCTCTGTTTTCTCTGGCACTGGAACGCTTCGTCAGCAAGAAGAAGATCCGTTTTTCTGCTCTGATCGGCTGTTTCATCGCCCTCTGCGGCAGTGTCATCATCGGGGCAGGCGATTTCCAGATCAGCGGAAAAGCCCTCTTTGGCGATATCATCGCCTTTGTTGCCGCAGGTGTGATTTCCCTGTATTTCTTTGTAGGGGAGACCGTGCGAAAAGATGTTTCCGCCGTCACTTACTCCACCATGAGTTATCTGACCAGCGCCATCATCCTGCTCATTTATATCTTCATCCTGAAAGACCCTCTGACAGGTTTTCCTGCCAGCACATGGCAGGCTTTCTTCGGCCTTGCGCTGATCTCCTCCATCGGCGGTCAGTTCGTATTCAATCTGCTGCTGAAAAAAGTTCCTGCATCTGCTGTAACCATGAGTATCCTCGGCGAACCCATTGGTACCTGCTTCCTTGCATGGCTCATCCTGCAGGAAAAAATCGCACCACAGCAGTTTGTCGGTATCATCGTTATCATGGTTGGTATGGCTGTCTTCTTCCTGCCGCCAAAAAAACAATAAAAAATAGCCCCTCTTTCGAGGGGCTTTTCTTTTTCGCTTAGATCGCTGCGATTTTTGCGTCGATATCTGCATTCAGAACATTTACTTTGTCTTCTGCAGCCTGCAGGCTGTCAGCTTTTACGCCGATGTAGAATTTCAGTTTAGGTTCTGTGCCGGAGGGACGGATACATACCCATGTACCATCTTCCAGTGTGTAGTGCAGAACGTCGGAAACGGGCAGAGGGCTGCCGCTTTCTTCGCCTGTTGTCAGGTTTTTGAATACCTGTGTTTTATAGTCTTTTGCTACTACTACTTTGAAGCCGCCCAGTTCAGCGGGTGTGTTTTCTCTGAATGTTTTCATGATCAGGGCGATACGTTCCATACCTTCCAGACCTTTCATTGTCAGAGATTTTACGCCTTCACGGTAGTAACCGTATTTTTCATACAGTGCCAGCAGTGCTTCATACAGTGTCATGCCTTTTTCTTTGTAGTAAGCAGCCATTTCACAGATCAGAACTGCAGCATAAACTGCGTCTTTATCTCTTGCGTATGTGCCGCCCAGGCAGCCGTAGCTTTCTTCGAAGCCGTACAGATACTGGTGAGAACCTGTTTCTTCGAAGCCTTTGATTTTTTCACCGATAAATTTGAAGCCTGTCAGTACGTCCATTTTTTCCACGCCGTATGCTTCACAGATAGGTGTGATCATTTCTGTGGAAACGATTGTTTTGATGACTGCACCGTTTGCAGGCAGTTTGCCCTGTTCTTTTCTCTGGCTCAGGATATATTCTGTTGCCAGTGCACCAACATGGTTACCTGTCAGCGCAACGAATTCGCCGTTGGAGTCTTTTACCATAGCACCAACACGGTCAGCATCGGGGTCTGTACCGATCAGAACATCTGCGTCAACTTTTGCAGCCAGTTCCTGTGCCATTACGAAAACTTTAACATCTTCGGGGTTAGGGTAGTCTACTGTAGAGAAGGAAGAATCAGGCATTTCCTGTTCTTTTACGATAAATACATTTTTGAAGCCTGCTTTTTCCAGATTTCTGCGAACGGGCATGTTACCGGAACCGTGCAGAGGTGTATAAACGATGTTCAGTTTGTCGCCCATTCTCTGGATCATTTCGTGGTTCATCAGGGAAGCCTGTACATTTCTGTCGAATGCTTCGTCTACTTCTTCACCGATCAGTGTGAACAGTTTTTTCGCTTCTGCTTCTGCTCTGTCCATTCTTTTGATCATGCCGAAGTCTGTTACAGCGTTTACTTCTGTGATGATGCCTTTATCTCTGGGTGCTACTACCTGTGCGCCGTCTGCCCAGTATACTTTGTAGCCGTTGTATTCAGGGGGATTGTGGGATGCTGTCAGCACAACACCTGCTGTACAGCCCAGTTCTCTTACTGCGAAGGACAGCATAGGAACGGGACGCAGGGAAGGATAAACGAAGGCAGGGATGCCGTTTGCTGCAAAGATCAGACCTGCAACTTCTGCAAATTCAGGGGACATGAAGCGAGAGTCATATGCGATGGCTACGCCCTGTGCCTGTGTGCCTTCTTTCAGGATATAGTTTGCCAAACCCTGAGAAGCCTTACCAACTGTGTACTGGTTCAGTCTGTTGGAGCCGTTGCCGATGATGCCGCGCAGACCACCTGTACCAAATTCCAGTTCTTTGAAGAAGCGTTCTTTGATTTCCATTTCGTTATCAGCAATGCTTCTCAGTTCCGCTTTTGTTTCTTCATCAATAAAGGGATCGTTCAGCCACTGCTCATATCTTACGCGATATTCTTCCATTTTGTTTTCCTCCTTGATATTTATTTCCGTTATAACCTTTTAGATGATACCGGATTGCTCCGCATTTTATGCTCTCACAATCCTCAGAACATTCGTAAATCGCTATTTTTCTTAAAAAAACAGCTTCTTTACTCATGTTCGGACGAGTCCTGAAGTCAAAAATCCTCCAGCAAGCCAGCTTGCATCGTATTTTTGAACTTCCGACTCTGTATCAATCCAGTATTGCGTGTAAGGATGCCGTAGAAGACTGGATCGTCACACTCTGGCGGAATGTATCATATCCGTCTTTTTCCACCTGCACATTATAAGAACCGTAGGGCAGATTCACCTGCATAGGGGCAACGCCGTATTCCTCGCCGTTGATATATACCCATGCACCTTCCGTATCCGCCGTAACGGTTAAGGTACCATACTGCATATCTCTGTTCAGTTCCGCATTAACAGTCAGAGAATCTTTGTCCAGTTTCACATGCTGGCTCCATTCATGATAGCCGTTTTTTAGAATGACCAGATCATATTCGCCCATGGGAAGGACTGCAGGGTTTTCTGTCAGAGCGCCATTGATGTACAGCTTATAATCGCTGACATTGGCATTGACGATAACAACGCCCACTTTTTCCTGCGCTTTGGAAAGGTCATAGATAAACTCTTCGCCTGCTTCCACAAACAGCGTATCTTTTCTGGTTTCGATATTGGAGCCTGTCACAGTCACTTCATGCTGACCTGCTCTGACAGCC
The DNA here is from genome assembly GCA_017560955.1 of Anaerotignum sp. GTDB lineage: Bacteria > Bacillota > Clostridia > Lachnospirales > Anaerotignaceae > Anaerotignum_A. The sequence continues at coordinate 208 of JAFZDV010000096.1, read as the reverse complement.
ACCTTCATGCCTTCTTCCAGAGGAACGGCATCTTCTTCATCCAGTTTGAATTCGCCGTCTTTGATATTTTTGGCATTTTCCACTTCGATATAGCCATGATATTCCAGTACTTCCACAGACCAGATGATGTCTTCCACCATTTTCAGTTCCAGCAGATCACAGGGTTCCAGTTCTTTGGGAGAAATTTTTTCTTCATCATACAGGAACA
>JAFZDV010000009.1 GCA_017560955.1 Anaerotignum sp. | reverse complement strand
GCTGTTACAGCGATCACGCCAACCACTTCATCTGCGATCTGGATCTGACCATGCATATTATTTTCAGACATATCAAAAACCTCCTATATTTTGATTTATTCATCATTTCATTCAAATTCATGTATACTGCATGGAAAATCCCATTCATATCCATTTTTCCACGCATAATTATGTTTTAATTATATCAGATGATCCTCTTTTTTGCAATGAATTATGCATAAATTTATGCATAAAAAAAGGGGCTTTGCCCCTTATTATCTCACCGTTCATTTCTGCAATGTACTGATCCTGATTTTTGATGTTTCCATCCCTGTTTTTCGCTTCACGATATCCTCGATCTGAGCCACTTCTGCGTCCGTCAGTTTATCTTTATCCACCACCACATCCACCGTATCATCATCCATGCGGACATAGGCCTCCTTGAATCCTTTTGATTCAATCATGGCCTCTGCCGCCGTTTCCTTTTCGATACGCTGCTGCAGTTCCATCATGCTTTCTGTACATTTTTCCTTCTGCTCCTGAGAAATATTTTTGTTTTCCAACATATCATTCAGGATATCCTTCTGCTTTGCACGGGACTGTTCTCTGTCCAGTTTTGCTTCCGCAAAATAGGATGCACTGTCCGCCGTATTGGCAGAAACAAAAACTGCCGCTCCATCCCCTGCCGTTTCCCCTGTGATGGGATCTGTTTCCACATCATCAGGCAGAGCAGCATAATCCACCAGTGCCGTCACATCGCCTTCCTCCGTCAGCTGCAAAGCCGTCTGTTCTCCTGCTGAGCCGCGGCTTTCCTGAAAATTCAGATACCCTGCTGCTGCAATCATCACCGCCAGCGCTGTCACAACCACCTGATTCCTTTTGATCACAAACATTCTGATTCCCCCTTATTTCATTTTTAGGACTGCCACCTTATGAGCAGGCACATCCAACAATGCCTGCGCAGCCTGATTGAGCGCTGCAGCCACCGCAGGACTGTCCGCTCCCTGTGCCGCAATAACAACCCCCTCCACTACAGGACCTGCTTCCGTCAGCACAAGGGGCAGTGTTGCGCCCGATTCATCTTCCAGAAGCACCGCCGTTTCCTCTGTCCGCAGGCTTTCACCGTTTTCCTCCCTTGTTTCATTACAGGCAATGGTCTTTTCTGTTGTCTGCCGATATGTCAGCAGCACATCCACCTGCCCTGCCCCCTCGATGGCAGAAAGAAACGATGCCATACGCGCCTCCAGTTCCCTGTCTGCAGAAACGATTTCTTTTTCCATAGATTCTGTTTTTTCTGCTGTAATCTCCTTAGAAGAAAGCCCTTTCCCTGCCGCCAGAAGCAGGATTCCCACAAACAAAGCCAGCATGACATTGCTCCGTATTTTCTTATTTTCGGGACGAAACAGCCCCTTCCATCTGTCCTTTTCCATACCGTCCTCCTTATGTAAGCAACAGCCGCAGAAGAGGCTCAAGCACCGCCTCCAGTACCATAATTCCCAGCACCAGTTCCGCATACCGCCGATATTTCCCTTCCGGCAGCAAAATACCTGCCAGTGCCGAAAATATGGTCAATGCTGTTACAGTTTTTATATATGCCGTAAATGCGTCCATCATTCCTACAAGCCTCCCAGCAAAAGCAAAGCTGAAAAAAGAAACATCCCTTCCGCGAGGAAAACTACCCCCAGTAACAATCCTGTATACTCTCCTGCAGCATCGATACATTCCACCAACCGTTCTTCACATACAAATTCCGCCGCTGCAGCCGTCAGCCGAAAAATCAACATAATGACCAGCAGTTTGATAACCAGAGGAATACATAACAACAGCAGAAACCCTGCCGCTGCCACCAGTGTTCCGCTTCTCAGGGTTGCTGCAGCCGCGGCCGCTGTTTCCACCGCGCCCCCCATCACATTCCCCACCACAGGCACCGCCCCTACGGCAATTTTCGCCGTTTTGACTGCCAGTCCATTTACAGCACCGCCACCGATCTTTTGCAGCGACAACAGAAGCATAAACAGCATCGCCGCCCCCTTCATGCCCCAACTGATGCATTGTCTGAGCAGTTCTGCAAATTTCCCAAGGATCGGTTTTTCTGAAATATGGTCTGCCATTTCCAGAGAAATTGCCAGAAGGATCGCAGGTATGATGATTTTACTGACCGCCACAGATAACGCCGCCGAACCGCCCATCACAGCCGACCCCATCAGCGCCCCCTGGGCAAGATTCCCCTTGGCTGCCAGAAGTGTCAGAAAAATGGGTATCATCGCCCCAAACACTCCATTGATACTTTCCACTCTCTCCACAACCACATCAGAAATGCCATGAAACGCACCTAAAATCACCACAACCAGCACCATATAGCATAAATAAAAACCCATTTCCCCCACAGATCTCCCCTGAAAGGAATTGCTAAGTTGTTTTAATATGGCACTCAGGAGTACAACAAGAACCAGTTGCATCAATAATTTTCCCTGCAAACGAAATTCGCCCAAGGCGGCATCCGCCAGTTTTTCTTTCCAGCCGGAAAAGGTAAAATCAAATTCACCCAAAAGCATGTCCCGTAGCAATTCCGAAAATCCAAACTCCACATCCAACTGTTCTGCGGCATCGTCTACAACATCCGTTTCCAGCCGTTCCAGTTCCTGTTCAAG
>JAFZDV010000095.1 GCA_017560955.1 Anaerotignum sp. | reverse complement strand
TAGGTTACTGTAACCTACAGAACCATTTTCTATGCTATCATACAGATACAAAAGAACATAACAGAAATACAAATCTATCGTAAAGGAGTTGACATCTATGAAAATTACACTGAAAAACTTATCTTTTATCGCAGTACTTTCCTTCACATTATCTTTTGTAACAGGGATGTCTGCTACCATTATGTATCAGGAACATGTGGCACTGAAGCCTTTCATGGCAGTAGAAATGGTTATTGATGACCTTACTGCAGAATCCAACACAGCAGATTTCGATTTTTCGTAAACCATAAATTCTAACCCCTTCCCTTAAGACCTTGCTTTCGCAGGGTCTTTTCCCTTTTCCGGACAAAAAGAAAAAGACCAACATAAGTTGGTCTTTTTGATATCAGGGAATAAGTTTAAATTAAACCAGTTCCAGGATAACTTCCATAGCGCCGTCGCCTTTTCTTGCGCCCAGTTTCACGATTCTTGTGTAACCACCGGGTCTGCCAGCGTATTTGGGAGCGATTTCGTCGAACATTTTTGCAGCCATGTCAACTTTCTTTGTGTTCTTTCTTACTGCTTTACCGTCAGCAGGAACTTCTGTTACGGGGTACAGGTAAGCCAGAATTGCTCTTCTTGCAGCCAGTCTGGAAGCGTTGTCTTTTTTGATTGTTTTTTCAACTTCATTGTAAACTGTTACTTTTTTACCGTTTACAACTTCTTTCACTCTTTTGCCGTTAGCATCTTTTTTAGCTACTTTAGCTGTTACTGTAACTTCTTCGAAGTTGTCTTTTTCTTTAACAGCCAGAGTGATCAGTTTTTCAGCGATTCTTTTTACTTCTTTCGCTCTTGTTTCTGTTGTTTTGATTTTGCCGTGGTACAGCAGATTTGTTACCTGGTTTCTCAGCAGAGCTTTTCTCTGGGGTGTTGTTTTACCAAGTTTTCTATAACCGGATGCGTGCATGGTTAAATCCTCCTCATGGATACCCGCAGACTTTGCCCGTCTCCACCACTCTTCGGTATTACGTAGAGGCGCAATCACACGGTAAATAATAGTTACTTTGTTTTGTCTAAATGACGAAATTATTCGTCACTAGGCTTCAGGGAAAGACCCAGTTCCGCCATTTTGTTCAGAACTTCTTCCAGGGACTTACGGCCCAGGTTTCTAACCTTCATCATTTCATCTTCTGTTTTGTTCGCCAGATCTTCTACTGTGTTGATACCAGCACGTTTCAGGCAGTTGTAAGAACGTACAGACAGATCCAGTTCTTCAATAGACATTTCCAGAACTTTTTCTTTCTTGCCTTCTTCTTTTTCTACCATGATAGAAGCATCTTTTGTATTATCAGACAGATCAATGAACAGGTTCAGGTGTTCATTCAGAATTTTTGCACCGTAGCTTACAGCATCATCGGGTGCAATTGTTCCGTTTGTCCAAACTTCCAAAGAAAGTTTGTCATAGTCTGTGATCTGACCAACACGAGTATTTTCCACCAGGAAATTCACTCTTGTTACAGGAGTGAAAATACTGTCTACAGGAAGCATACCGATAGGCTGATCATCTTTTTTATTTTTGTCTGCACCAACATAGCCGCGGCCTTTGTTGATTGTGATTTCCATATACAGCTTGCTGCCAGCACCGCCGGAAAGTGTTGCAATATGGTGATCAGGGTTCAGAATTTCGATATCGCTGTCGCATTTGATATCGGAACCTTTTACTTCACCGTCGCCTTCCACGTCGATGTAAGCAATTTTGGGCTCATTGCCTTCGCTTGTATTTTTGATCGCCAGACCTTTCAGATTCAGGATGATTTCTGTAACGTCTTCTTTTACGCCGGGAATCACGCTGAATTCATGAAGTACACCATCAATTTTTACGTTGCTTACTGCAGCGCCGGGCAGAGAGGACAGCAGGATTCTTCTCAGGGAGTTACCCAGAGTTGTACCATAGCCTCTTTCCAGGGGTTCTACAACAAACTTACCATATGTGCCATCGGGTGCCATTTCAGCAATCTCAATGCGAGGTTTTTCAAATTCAAACACTCGTTCAAACCTCCCTTTTTTATGATAGACTGTCGCAGAGCCTTAAGCTCTGCGACAATTACGTTGACTTCATTCAATAATTTAAAATTATTTGGAGTACAGTTCGACAATCAGTGTTTCTTCAACGGGGATATCAATCTGTGCTCTTGTGGGTTTAGCCACTACTGTACCGCTCAGTGCATCGTGGTTAGCGGACAGCCATTCAGGAACGATTCTGCCTTCTGTTACAGCCAGAACGTCTTTGTATCTCTGAATTGTTTTGTATTTTTCTTTTACTTCAACAACGTCGCCTACTTTAACCTGGTAAGAAGGGATATCTACGGGTTTACCGTTTACCAGTACATGTTTGTGACGAACGATCTGTCTAGCTTCTTTTCTTGTTCTGCCGTAGCCCAGTCTGAACATTACGTTGTCCAGTCTCATTTCCAGCAGCATCAGCAGGTTTTCGCCAGGGATACCTTCTTTTTTAGCGATTTTTTCAGCCTGTGCGTAGTAACCTCTGAACTGTCTTTCCAGTACGCCGTAGATGAATTTAGCTTTCTGTTTTTCTCTCATCTGCAGACCGTATTCGGACATTTTTTTGTTTGCTCTCAGATTCTGTTTTTTGGATTTTTTATCGATACCCAGGTAGATGGGATCCAGGTTCAGGGATCTACATCTTTTCAGTACGGGAACTCTATCTCTTGCCATTGATCTACACCTCCTAATTTAGGTTATACTCTTCTGCGTTTGGGGGGTCTGCAACCGTTGTGAGGAACGGGTGTAACGTCTTTGATAAGTGTTACATCCAGACCTGCTGCCTGCAGGGCACGGATTGCAGCTTCACGACCGCTACCGGGGCCTTTTACGAATACTTCGATTGTTTTCAGACCGTAGTCGGAAGCAGCTTTAGCAGCTGTATCTGCAGCCATCTGAGCTGCATAAGGTGTGGATTTTCTGGAGCCTCTGAAGCCCAGCTGACCAGCGGATGCCCAAGACAGAGCATTACCTACTGCGTCTGTAATTGTAACGATTGTATTATTGAAAGTGGACTGGATATGAGCCTGGCCACGTTCTACTTTTCTTTTATCACGGCGTCTGCGAGTAGTTGCCTTTTTCACAGTTTTCTTTGCCATTTACCTCAAACCTCCTTACGAAATATCAATTATTTCTTCTTGTTCGCAACAGTTTTTCTAGGACCTTTTCTTGTTCTAGCGTTTGTTTTTGTTTTCTGACCTCTAACAGGCAGACCTTTTCTATGACGGATACCTCTGTAGCAGCCGATTTCGATCAGGCGTTTGATGTTCAGAGCGATTTCTCTTCTCAGGTCACCTTCTACTGTCTGAGTTCTGTCGATTACGTCACGGATTCTTGCAACTTCTTCATCTGTCAGATCTCTAACTCTTGTATCCAGGCTTACACCTGCTTCATTCAGAATACGAACAGCGCTGGAGTGGCCGATGCCGTAAACATATGTCAGGCCGATTTCTACGCGTTTCTCTCTAGGTAAGTCTACACCAGCAATACGTGCCATTATTCTTGCACCTCCTGTAAATTTTCACGATAAGTTTCTAATAAATGTTTTTCACATAAACACAGTGCGATACTCGTTGGGCATTACGAACAAAGGAGATAGACCGTCAGTCATTGAACTTACGCGCACACTATTCTGCGCTGCCTTTGCCATTAACTGTATGCTCCTCCCAGTATAGTTGACGGATTTATCAGTTCCGGCTCTTTGGGGTATTGCCCCTCAAGCCCATAATAAATTATCAGCCCTGTTTCTGTTTATGTTTGGGATTTTCACAAATAACCATTACACGACCTTTTCTTTTGATGATTCTGCATTTTTCACACATGGGTTTTACAGATGGTCTGATTTTCATTGTGATCGCTCCTTCCTTACTTCGCTCTCCAGATGATGCGACCTTTTGTCAGATCATAGGGAGACATTTCAATTAACACTTTGTCACCGGGCAGGATGCGGATGAAGTTCATACGCAGTTTGCCGGAAATGTGCGCCAGGATCTGGTGGCCGTTTTCCAGTTCCACCTGAAACATAGCGTTAGGTAATTTTTCCAGTACGGTTCCTTCTAATTCGATTACGTCATTTTTAGACAAGACCGTAAACCTCCTTAAACATTAAACATCTTGCACCATTCGGTACTTTTTCAATGCCTTCTTAATGTCTGCATCCAGCAGGTAAGCCCCTGTCTGCAGCTTTGCTGCCACTTCATTTTCTACATAGAAAGTAGGCTGAACATGCATTTTCTTCTTGCGTTTGGGCTTCTCCAGCTTACGGCGTCTGCCGTCTGCCAGAAGTAGGAAGTCTCCCTCTACCGCAATAATCATCTGCACATCACCCTTGTCGTGACCGCTTTTGGAATAAACCACTTGGCCGATCTGATATTCCAACGATATCACCTCATTTTCCTTCGTTAAACGTAAGAATTTCCGGTTCGCCGTCCGTGATCAGAACGGTTGTTTTGCTCATGTTCCTTTTGCCTGTACCAAGGTGATTTTCATCGCCCTACCGCATAGGTACTCACTCTATTTCCATAAGCCTAACAAGTATACAATATTTTTAACCCAACGCGGAATCCCATTTATGCAGTTACTATATATATAGTAATTCACACATATTGCCAAATTCCTTTCATTTAAAAGGAATCTTTTGGCTAAAATAACATCGGCAGAAGCATTTCTGCCTCTGCCGCATTGTCATTTATTTCTTATTTGTCCAGACCTGCGATGATTGCTTTAGTAATATCATCGATTGCCTGTGTACCATCTACTTCAAACAGGATACCTTTTTTGCCGTAGTAGTCTACCAGTGGTTCACTCTGGTCGTGGAATGTCTGAATTCTCTTTTTACCAGCTTCGGGTGTGTCGTCTTTACGCTGTGTCAGACCTTCGCCGCATTTGTCGCAGATACCTGCAACTTTTGCGGGCAGAGACAGTTTATTGTAGATCGCGCCGCATTTAGGGCAGCTTTCTCTTGCTGTCAGTCTTTCCAGCATAACTTCATCAGGCGCACTGATGTATACAACATGGTCCAGTTTTACCATTTCTTCCAGTTTTTCTGCCTGAACTACTGTACGAGGGAAACCATCCAGAATGAAACCTTTCGCGCAGTCGTCTTTTTTGATTCTTTCCTGAACGATCGCAATGATCAGTTCGTCAGAAACCAGACCACCTGCTGCCATGATGCTTTTTGCCTGGTTACCCAGTTCTGTGCCTTTTGCAACTTCTTCTCTCAGCATATCGCCTGTGGAAATATGAGCAATGCCGTAATGTTCTACCAGTCTTGCAGCCTGTGTGCCTTTGCCTGCTGCAGGAGCACCAATCAGTACCAATTTCATAAGATTACCTCTTTTCCTTATAGATGGCCTTCTCTTTTTTATTCTATTATATAATCTCCCCAGATTATTGTCTATGAAAACTTTTTCAATCAACCTTCTATAGAAACATCCCCTGATGTCCGGATGCTTGAAAAAAGGTCTTCATAGCACAAAACAACCCCTCGGGAAATGCGTATTCACGCATTTCCCAAGCGATTGTTATCAGTCATTTAAAAAACCTTTATAGTGGCGCATCAACAGCTGGCTTTCCAGTGTTTTTACGATGTCCAGACATACACCAACCACGATGATCAGTGTTGTGCCACCAAAGCCTACGTTGATCTTGAAGATCCACTGCAGCAGAATGGGAACCATTGCCAGGATAGCGTAGCAAATTGCGCCAACCAGTGTGATTCTGTTTACCACTCTTGTAATATATGCACTTGTAGGCTGACCGGGTCTGATACCGGGAATAAAACCGCCGTTCTTCTTCATGTTCATCGCAATTTCGTTAGGATTGATAACGATAGATGTGTAGAAGTATGTGAAGAAGAAAATCAGTACTACGTACAGCAGTGCACCGACGGGATGTGTCATATTCAGTACTTCCATTACCTTTGTTAATGTTGCGCCTTTGTTAGGCAGGAACATTGCAATCTGCTGAGGGAACTGCAGCAGGGAGATTGCGAAGATGATGGAAATTACGCCAGAAGTATTTACCTTGATAGGCATGGATGTACCTCTGCCGCCTGCCTGTTTTCTGCCAACCATTTTTGTGGAATACTGTACAGGCAGTCTTCTTTCGCCGCTGTTTACACATACGATGAAAGCCAGAACAACTACCAGGATCGCTACGATAGCTACAACTTTTACTGCACCCATCGCACCGCCGCCTACGATTGTGTAGTACAGCATTGCTGCACCCTGAGGCATACTGGATACGATATTGATAAAGATGATCATGGAAGAACCATTACCAATACCTTTTGCTGTGATCTGTTCAGCCAGCCACATTACGAATGTAGAGCCGCATACCAGGCAAAGCACGGATGCAACGTACACCAGAGGGCTGTGTACCAGATACATGTTCTGATATGTGTAAACCAGACCGGTACCCTGGATCAACGCCAGGACTACTGTTAAATATCTGCTGTAGGACTGCAGCTGCTTACGACCATCGGGGCCTTCTTTGGAAAGCTGTTCGAATTTAGGGATCGCAATTGTTAACAGCTGCATGATGATGCTTGCGTTGATGTAGGGACCGATACCCATGGCAAACAGGGACCAGCCAGAGTTAGCACCGCCGGCGATTACACTGTAAAGTGTAGTCGCCACGGATGCGCCGCCATTCTGTCTTGCCGCCATTACGCCTGCTGTATCGATACCGGGCAGGGCGATCAGTGTACCAATTCTAACGATCGCGAAGATCATCAGTGTGTACAGGATTTTGTTTCTAATCTCTGGAGTTTTCCAGGAGTTAGCAAAAATCTTAAACAATTAGATCACCTCTGCTTTGCCGCCGGCAGCTTCAATTTTTTCCTGAGCTGTTTTGCTGAAGTAGTTTACCTTAACTGTCAGTTTTCTTTCCAGATCACCTTCGCCAAGGATCTTCACGCCATCTCTAGGATTGCTGATCAGACCAACGTTTTTCAAAGCATCGATATCTACTACTGTATCATTTTCGAATACATTCAGCATAGAAACGTTGATTGCAACGATTTCTTTGCTGTTTCTGCATGTGAAGCCTCTCTTAGGAAGTCTTCTGTACAGAGGCATCTGGCCGCCTTCGAAGCCGCATTTGCCGCTTGTGCCGGAACGCTGGCCTGCACCTTTGTGGCCTCTACCAGCTGTTTTGCCGTTGCCTGTTGCATGACCTCTGCCGCGTCTCCAGTTCTTTTCTCTGGAACCTTCAGCGGGTCTCAGTTCGCATAAGTTCATTTGGGCACCTCCTAAAATCAAATTTCTTCAACTTTAACAAGGTGGCTAACCTGGTGGATCATACCTCTGATAGCCGCGTTGTCCTGCTGAATTACATAGCTATTTGTTTTATTCAGACCCAGAGCCTGAACTGTTTTTTTGTGTTTGGGAATTGCACCGATTGTAGATTTTACCAGTGTGATTTTAATTTCTGCCATCGTCATTTCCTCCTTCTTAACCCAGAAGTTCTTCAACAGAAATGCCACGCAGTTTAGCTACAGCTTCGGGTGTTGTCACTCTGGACAGACCTTCGATTGTTGCGCTTACAACGTTGCGTTTGTTGTTGGAGCCCAGGGATTTTGTTCTGATGTTTCTGATACCTGCCAGTTCCAGAACCGCACGAGCGGGACCACCAGCGATAACACCAGTACCTTCGGGAGCGGGCATCAGCAGTACGGATGCACTGCCGTATTCGCCTGTTACGCCGTGGTAGATGCTGTCTGCATCGTTCATTTCTACTTTGATGATGTTTTTCATCGCTGCTTCTTTACCTTTGCGGATTGCATCGGGAATTTCAGCTGCTTTACCCATGCCGCAGCCTACGTGGCCGTTGCCGTCGCCAACAACTACCAGAGCAGAGAATCTCATTGTACGACCACCTTTAACCGTTTTGGATACACGGTTGATGGTTACTACTTTATCTTTCAGATCTAAAGTGCTTGGATCGATTCTTTTCAACTTACTTTCCTCCTTACCTTAGAATTTCAGGCCAGCTTCTCTAGCTGCATCAGCCAGAGCCTGAACTTTACCGTGGTAAACAAAACCGCCTCTGTCGAATACAACTTCTGTGATGCCTTTTTCGATTGCTTTTTTAGCAATAGCTTCACCTACTGCAGCAGCTGCTGCAACTGTGTTTGTGAATTCAACTTTGGATGCGATTTCTGCTTCCATTGTGGAAGCTGCAACCAGTGTATGCTGAGCAACGTCGTCGATGATCTGTGCATACATATGTTTATTGGATCTGAATACTGCCAGTCTAGGTCTAGCAGCTGTGCCTTTTACATGGTTGCGGATTCTGTAGTGTCTTTTAACACGAGCCGCTGCACGATTGGGCTTTGTGATCATAGTACTTTCACTCCGTTTCTTTCAAAATTAGTCACTTTCCGATATAAATATACCTTACGCCGCCGTGCGCAGATTATTTCTTACCGGTCTTACCAACTTTACGTCTGATGTATTCGTCAGAGTATTTGATACCTTTACCTTTGTAAGGTTCGGGAGGTCTTTTTGTTCTGATTTCGGCTGCGAACTGACCTACTTTTTCTTTATCGATACCTCTAACGATGATTTTGTTCTGACCTTCAACGATGGATTCGATACCTTCGGGATCTTCCATTTCTACGGGATGAGAGTAACCCAGTGTCAGTGTCAGTTTTTTACCGGATTTAGCTGCTCTGTAACCTACACCGTTGATTTCCAGTGTTTTTTCATAGCCCTGTGTAACACCTACGATCATGTTGAAGATCAGTGTTCTTGTCAGGCCGTGTAATGCTCTATTCTTTTTCAGATCGTTAGGTCTTGTTACTACGATCTGACCGTCTTCCATTGCGATGTTCATGTCAGCGGATAATTTTCTTTCCAGTGTACCTTTGGGGCCTTTTACTGTCAGCAGATTGCCTTCGCCAATCTTAACTTCAACGCCAGCGGGTACCACTACGGGCAGTTTACCGATTCTGGACATGGTCTGCACCTCCTATATTCTAACTAAGTCGTATCTATTAATTACCAGATGAAAGCGATAACTTCGCCGCCCAGACCAGCTTTTCTAGCTGCTTTGTCTGTCATCAGGCCTTTGTCTGTGGAAATGATTGCTGTACCCAGACCACCCAGTACTTTAGGCAGTTCGTTGGAGCCAGCGAATACTCTCAGGCCGGGTTTGGAAATTCTTTTCAGGCCTGTGATTACTTTTACGTTTTTATCTTCACCGTATTTCAGAGAAATACGCAGTGTGGATTTGATACCGTCTTCGATTACTTCGTAACCTTTAACGTAGCCTTCAGCTACCAGGATGTCAGCGATTGCTTTCTTCATTTTGGAAGAAGGAACATCTACTGTATCGTGTTTTGCAATGTTAGCATTTCTGATTCTTGTCAGCATATCTGCGATAGGGTCGCTCATAGACATTGTGAATTCCTCCTTTCAATTACCAGCTTGCTTTCTTTACGCCGGGAATCTGACCTTTGTATGCCAGTTCACGGAAGCAAATACGGCAAATTCCATATTTTCTCAGTACAGAGTGGGGTCTGCCACATACTCTGCATCTTGTGTAAGCCTGTGTAGAGAATTTAGGTGTTCTCTGCTGCTTAACTTTCATAGATTTTTTAGCCATGTTTGTCCCTCCCTCTTATTTTGCGAATGGCATACCGAACAGTCTCAGCAGTTCTCTTGCTTCTTCATCTGTTTTTGCTGTTGTAACAAAAACGATGTCCATGCCTCTGATTTTGTCTACTTTATCGTATTCGATTTCAGGGAAGATCAGCTGTTCTTTGATACCCATTGTGTAGTTACCTCTGCCGTCAAAGCTGTTTGCTTTAACACCACGGAAGTCACGTACACGAGGCAGTGCGATGTTGATCAGTCTGTCTGTGAATTCATACATCTTGTCGCCTCTCAGAGTAACTTTGCAGCCAATGTTCATACCTTCACGCAGTTTGAAGTTAGCGATGGATTTTTTAGCTTTTGTTACTACGGGTTTCTGACCAGCGATGATGCCCATATCTCTTACTGCACCATCCAGAACTTTAGCGTTTTCTCTTGCTTCGCCTACGCCCATGTTGATGATGATTTTTTCCAGTTTGGGAACAGCCAGTTTATTTGTATAAGAAAATTTCTTAGTCATTTCGGGAATGATCTGTGCTTCATAGAAGTCTCTTAATCTGCTCATTGTTTGCCTCCTTTCACGAGTATTTATTAGTCGATGATTTCGCCTGTTTTCTTAGCTACTCTTACTTTTTTACCATCTTTGATCTGTACGCCCAGTCTTGTAGCCTTGCCGTTGTGCAGGTACATTACGTTGGAAGCGTCGATGAAGTTTTCTTTTTTGATGATACCGCCCTGCTGGTTCTGTGCGTTGGGTTTTGTATGTTTGGAAACCATGTTTACGCCTTCAACCAGAACACGACCGTTCTTTCTATCTACAGCTTTGATTGTGCCTTCTTTGCCTTTATCTTTACCAGTGATAACTACTACTTTATCGCCAGTTTTCAGTTTCATATTAGCCACCTAACACACCTCCTATTACAGTACTTCGGGAGCCAGAGACAGGATTTTCATGAACTGTTTTTCTCTCAGCTCTCTTGCTACGGGACCAAAGATACGTGTACCTCTGGGGTTTTTGTCGTCTTTGATGATAACTGCTGCGTTATCGTCGAATTTGATGTAGCTACCGTCAGCTCTACCTACGGGGTGAACTGTTCTTACTACTACTGCTTTAACAACATCACCTTTTTTTACAACGCCGCCGGGTGTTGCGTCTTTAACCGCAGCTACGATGATGTCGCCTACGCCTGCATATCTTCTTGTGGAACCGCCCAGAACTCTGATGCACAGAAGTTCTTTTGCGCCACTGTTATCTGCTACTTTCAGTCTGGTTTCCTGCTGAACCATGATTCGTCCTCCTCTCCGAAAAAGATTATTTCGCTTTTTCGATAATGTTTACAAGTCTCCATCTTTTATCTTTGGACAGAGGTCTTGTTTCCATAACTTCAACACGATCGCCGATACCGCATTCGTTGTTTTCGTCATGAGCTTTCAGTTTGTATGTTCTGTTAACAATTTTGCCATACAGAGGGTGTCTTACTTTATCTTCTACAGCAACAACGATTGTTTTGTCCATCTTGTCGCTAACTACTCTACCGATTCTAGTTTTACGAAGATTTCTTTCCACGATGATTTCCTCCTTTCAACGAACGGATATCTATTATTTTGCTTCTCTTGCTTTCTGTGTGATGATTGTCTGAATTCTTGCGATGTTCTTACGAACTTCCTTGATTCTTGCTGTGTTGTCCAGCTGATTTGTCGCGTTCTGGAATCTCAGGTTGAACAGCTCTTTTTTAGCGGAAACAAGGTCCTTCTGTAATTCATCTGCAGACTTTGCCATCAATTCTTTTACATAACCTGTTGTTTTCACTGATGTTCACCTGCCATTTCTTCTGCTTCAGCCTTAGTTACGATTTTGCACTTGATAGGCAGTTTGTGGATTGCCAGTCTCAGCGCTTCTCTTGCTTTTTCTTCATCTACGCCGCCGATTTCGAACATTACTCTGCCGGGTTTAACTACTGCTACCCAGAAATCAGGAGCACCTTTACCGGAACCCATACGTGTACCGATAGGTTTGCTGGAAACGGGTTTGTCGGGGAATACTTTGATCCAAACGTCACCGCCACGTTTGATATGTCTTGTCATAGCAACACGTGCTGCTTCGATCTGGTTGGATGTGATCCATGTAGGTTCCATCGCCATGATACCGAATTCACCGTAAGTTACTTTGTTGCCTCTATATGCACGGCCTCTCATTTTGCCTCTCTGCTGTTTACGATGTTTCACTCTTTTAGGCATTAACATGATACTCTAGCCCTCCTTACTTCTTAACGTTTTTTACAGGAAGTACTTCGCCTTTGTAGATCCAAACTTTTACGCCCAGTTTGCCGTATGTTGTATCTGCTTCAGCAAAGCCATAGTCGATGTCTGCACGCAGTGTCTGCAGGGGGATTGTACCTTCGTGGTAGGATTCGCCACGAGCGATATCAGCGCCGCCCAGACGACCGCTTACCATTGTTTTGATACCTTTAGCACCGAATTTCATTGTTCTGCCCATAGCCTGTTTCATCGCACGACGGAATGTCACACGGTTTTCCAGCTGCAGAGCGATGTTTTCAGCTACCAGCTGAGCATCCAGCTC
Source organism: Anaerotignum sp. (assembly GCA_017560955.1). GTDB lineage: Bacteria > Bacillota > Clostridia > Lachnospirales > Anaerotignaceae > Anaerotignum_A. Next base: position 4,930 of record JAFZDV010000095.1, on the reverse strand, counting down.
AGGTCTTTTGATTTCTTCGATGTTAACAGCTACTTTGCCAGCTGTCATTTTCTGCAGTTCAGCTTTCAGTTCTTCGATAGCTGCACCGTTTTTACCGATAACGATACCGGGTTTTGCTGTATGAACATTAACTTTTACTCTGCCAGCTGTTCTTTCGATTGTGATCTTGGAAACGCCTGCAGCGTACAGTTTGTTTTTGATGAATTTTCTGATTTTTACGTCTTCAATCAGGTTATCAGCAAAGTCTTTTTCAGCATACCATTTTGCATCCCAATCTTTGATGATACCTACTCTTAAACCGTGGGGATTTACTTTCTGACCCATTTTCAGTACCTCCTATTATCTTTCATTCAGAATGATGGAAATATGGCAGCTTCTTTTCAGGATGCGATATGCTCTGCCCTGTGCTCTGGGGCGAATTCTTTTCATTGTAGGGCCCTGATCAGCACTTACTTCTTCCACGTACAGTTTGCTTACGTCCATACCCAGATTGTTTTCTGCGTTTGCTACAGCGGATTTCAGTACTTTACCGATGATTTCTGCTGCCAGTCTGGGGCTATAGTTCAACATAGCTGCTGCTGTTGCAACGTCTTTACCCTTGATCTGATCCAGAACGATTTTCGCTTTGGGAGCAGGGATACCTACGTATTTAGCAGAAGCATGAGGTCTTTTTTCCTGTGTTGCAATGTTTCTTTCTTTTTTGATTTGGCTTCTATGACCTTTTGCCATGAACGAAACCTCCTTTCGTTATTCGAATAAATTAGCGAACTCTAGATTTCTTTTCTGCGTCTTTGCCGTGACCTCTGTAAGATCTTGTCAGAGCAAATTCGCCCAGTTTGTGGCCTACCATGTCTTCTGTGATATATACAGGCACGTGTTTTCTGCCGTCATAAACTGCGATTGTGTGACCGATCATATCGGGGTAAATTGTAGAACGACGAGACCATGTTTTGATTACGTTCTTTTCGCCTGCTGCGTTCATAGCGTCGATCTTCTTCAGCAGATGATCATCAGCGAAAGGTCCTTTTTTCAAAGATCTGCTCATTGATTTGTCCTCCTTGTGTCTTCTATCAGTGCCTAAGCAACCTCAGGCACATTCCAATCTATTAGCCGTTTCTGCGGCGAACGATGTATTTGTTGGAAGCTTTGTGTTTGTTTCTTGTTTTGTAGCCCAGTGCAGGTTTGCCCCAAGGTGTCATAGGTGCGGGACGACCGATAGGTGCTCTACCTTCACCACCACCGTGAGGGTGATCGTTAGGGTTCATTACGGAACCTCTTACTGTAGGTCTGATACCCATGTGACGTTTTCTACCTGCTTTACCGATGTGGATCAGTTCGTGGTCTGTGTTACCGATCTGACCGATTGTTGCACGGCATTCGATAGGCAGCAGTCTCATTTCGCCGGAAGGCAGTTTTACTGTAGCGTATTTGCCTTCTTTAGCCATCAGCTGACCAACATTACCAGCGGAACGAACCAGCTGGCCGCCTTTGCCGGGTTTCATTTCGATGTTGTGGATGGAAGCACCAACGGGGATTCTGCTCATGGGCAGTGTGTTACCCAGTTTAACTTCTGCGTCAGGACCGTTCATAACCTGTTCGCCAACCTGCAGGCCTGCGGGTGCCAGGATGTAGGATTTCTGACCATCAGCGTATACGATCAGAGCAATGTTTGCTGTTCTGTTGGGATCGTATTCGATTGCTTTTACTGTTGCGGGGATACCGTCTTTGTTACGTTTGAAGTCAACCAGTCTGTATTTGATTTTACCGCCGCCGCCGTGGTGACGAACAGTGATTTTACCCTGGTTATTTCTGCCGGAAGTTTTTCTCAGGTGTACTACCAGAGATTTTTCGGGCGTGGATTTTGTGATTTCATCGAATGCGGACACTGTCATGTGTCTTCTGGATGGTGTATAAGGTTTATATCTTTTAATTGCCATCTCTTGTTTCCACTCCTTTCGGATTTATATCGTCTACACGTTTCCGTGTGTTTTGCAATGTTTCTGAATTTACTCCAAGGATAAATTACATACCCATGAAGATTTCGATGTCTTTGCTGTCAGCTGTCAGTTTAACAACTGCTTTTTTGAATTTTTTTGTTTTGCCGAAGAACATACCTCTTCTTTTGGGTTTGCCATCGTAGTTCATTGTGTTAACGGAAGCTACTTTAGCGCCTTCGAACATTTTTTCAACAGCATCTTTGATCTGAGCTTTTGTTGCTTCAGGGTGTACGATGAAAGTATATTTCTTTTCATCCAGTACAGACATACTGTTTTCTGTGATTACGGGTCTTTCGATTACATCGTAAAATTTCAGATCAGCCATTATGCGTACACCTCCTGGATTTTTTCTACTGCTTCTTTTGTTACAACCAGTGTGTTGTATTTCAGCAGGTCGTAAACGTTGATTGTGCTTACGGAAGCTGTTTTAACTTCGGGAATGTTTCTAGCGGACAGGATTACGTTTTCGTTGGAACCGTCCATAACGATCAGTGCGTTACCGCATTTGATGTTTTCCAGAACTTTTACCATTTCTTTTGTTTTTACTTCAGCCAGTGTCAGTTCATCCAGAACGATGATTTTGCCTTCAGCAACTTTTGTGGACAGTGCGGACTGCAGAGCCAGTCTTTTCACTTTTTTGTTCAGTTTGAAGGAGTAATCTCTGGGCTTGGGAGCGAATACTACGCCACCGCCAACCCACTGAGGAGATCTGATGGAGCCCTGTCTTGCTCTGCCTGTACCTTTCTGTCTGTAAGGTTTTCTACCACCGCCACGTACTTCTGCACGTGTTTTTGTGCTCTGTGTGCCCTGTCTCTGGTTAGCCAGATAGTTAACTACTGCCAGGTGCAGCACATGTTCGTTTACTTCAATACCGAAAATAGCGTCGTTCAGCTCAATTGTGCCTACCTGAGCGCCTGCCATATTTAATACTGCAACATTTGCCATGTTAGTTTCCTCCTTTCGTAAAGTTTATCAAGCCTTTACGCTGTCTTTGATTACCAGAATGGAACCTTTAGGACCGGGAACTGCGCCCTTGATCAGCAGCAGGTTCTTTTCTGCATCTGCGCGTACAATTTCAAGATTCTGGATAGTTACATTTGTGCTACCCATGTGACCAGGCATTCTTTTACCTTTTTTAACACGGCTGGGGAATGCGGAAGAACCCATGGAACCTACAACTCTGTGAGATTTGGAACCGTGACCCATAGGACCTCTGGATGCATTGTATCTCTTGATTGTACTCTGGAAACCTTTACCTTTGGAAACGCCGCTAGCGTCAACTTTTTCGCCTGCTGCGAATACATCAGCTTTGATTTCAGCGCCAACTTCGTATGCGCTTACATCTTCCAGTCTGAATTCTTTAACGTATTTTTTAGCAGCTACGCCTGCTTTTGTGAAATGACCCTTCATGGGTTTTGTTACTTTGGATTCTTTTACTTCAGCAAAACCAACCTGGATTGCTTCGTAACCATCGTTTTCCAGTGTTTTTTTCTGAACTACTACGCAAGGGCCTGCTTCCAGAACTGTTACAGGTACCAGCGCACCGTTTTCAGTGAAAACCTGTGTCATACCGATTTTCTTAGCGATGATCGCTTTTTTCATTTCGTTGCACCTCCTAATTTTCTACAGCGGATTGCCTTCGTTCGCTTTCGCTCACTTCAGGTAATCATTCTAGTCATATAAGAGTTGTAACTTTCATTTCTGTGTTACTTATCTATCTTATATAAACCAGTTTTTGGATGTTTTGTTTGTTTAAAGTTTAAAAATAATCTTTCGGTTCGTTGCTTAGTGGGTACCGTTTGATTATTTCATTACTTTCAGTGTAATGTCTACGCCTGCGGGCAGATCCAGACGGCTCAGAGCGTCTGCTGTCTTAGGTGTAGGGCTCAGAATGTCAATCAGTCTCTTGTGTGTTCTCATTTCGAACTGTTCACGAGAGTCTTTGTATTTATGCACCGCTCTGATGATTGTTACAACTTCCTTCTTTGTGGGAAGAGGAATAGGGCCGCTGATCTGTGCACCTGTTTTCTTTGCTGTTTCAATGATCTGCGCTGCAGACTGGTCGATCAGTTTGTGATCGTAAGCTTTGAGACTGATTCTGATTTTGGGATTAGCCATAAAAAAAGTCCCCTCCTTTTCGTACTATTTGACTTCAGCACGACAAGTGGTGACTGCACACTCATCCGGGTGTATCCAGCAACGTCAGATACGCAAACTTATCCTGTCTGATAAGTTAACCCAAAATATTCAGTACAGTGACCTTGTCGCCCGGTTTCTTTGAACTGGACATCGCTCCTCGGAAAAACCCTTGAGCCCTTCATTCATCGGCTCGTGGCAACCTTCCGTATCAACACTCTATGTCACAACACTGATGATTATAAAGGAAAAACACAGAGAATGCAAGTGTTTTTTTCAATTTTTTTCGTATTTTTCTTTGATTTCCGATAAAAAAAGAACCTCACTTTCAAGCAAATTCTATACAAATTGCACAATAGATATTGTATACAGTAACCTTATGTTCAGTTTTTCCAGACTAACCCAAAACAAATACTGCGAATTCCGTTCATTTGTCTTTCTATCAAAGACATATTTTCAAGGCATTTGAAATACATTTCCCTGTTTTTTGTCTTCTGTATACAATATCTCTCTTTCTCTTCTTTTTATATCCCCTATAGACCTCTTTTTCCAACCATAATTACGCTTCTTCTCTTCAACTATATTATATAGAAGAAACTCTTTCCTTCTATATAATAGTATACCCCATATTTTTCAAATAAAAAAGGTTCCCATTCGGGAGCCTTTATAAACCATTCGGTTCGCTTCTTTTCTTTCTCCCCTCGAAAACTTTCTTCGTAAGGCTTCGCCTTACTCATTACTTGCTCCGCAAGTTAATTCAAAAACAAAGAAACTCCCGTCCCCACAAGTGGAACGGG
>JAFZDV010000094.1 GCA_017560955.1 Anaerotignum sp. | reverse complement strand
TCTGCAGCGGCATTTCTGCCAAAAGATATCATTACATTGCTGAATATCACCCTCGTTCATATGACGGCATATTCTAATGGTGCCATTCTGACCTTCGGTCTGGTTTTTGCACTGTGGTTCCCTTTCCGTGCCGTAAAAAATCTGAAGGAGGAAGTGGCGGATATTTATGATGATGCAAAACTGTCTGGTAAAAAACATCTGCTGAAAGTCTTTTTGCTGTATATCATAATTCTGGTATTTATTCCTGTCATGTTTATCCTGATCATCATCGGGGAAGGCCTGTTGTCTTTTGTGGCACAGTTCCTTCCGATCACACTGGAATTTATTGCCCTGTGGAATAAGATCCGTTTCCTGCCTATGGCACTGGCACTGATCTGCCTGACCTCTGCAGTCTATGCCCTGAGCCCGAACAAACGCCCCAACTGGCGTTATGTACTGCCTGGTGCGCTCCTTTCTACGGCGGCGTGGATGGTTTACTCTCTGTTCTTTGCAAACTATGTGAACAATATGGGGAATTATTCCGTTATCTATGGCTCTATCGGTGCCATTATTGCCTTTCTGATCTGGCTGAACTGGTCACTGACGGCTCTTCTGACAGGTGCAGTGTTTAATCAGGCGATTCGTGAAGCAAAAAAAGAAGACCTCGCGTGAGGTCTTTTTTCTTTTATCAGCAGAATTCGATGATCCAGAGGCCAATAATTGTTGTTTGAGAGTTATTTTGCGCAAATTCAAACTCTACAACAGAATCTTTAATAGTATAAAGTAATTTAGGAGTACCGTCATAGCTGCAGTACAGGAGTTCATATAGTGCAATACAGTTTGCAGCTGTCACAGGCTGAATATCTACACTATCACTGGTTTTGGTTTTGTTTAGTGTGTATACGACTCTCTGGATCGATTTAATCCCCGTCATCCCTGTACTGCTTTTCTGGCTCAGCAGGGAAAAGAGTGTCTGTCCGCTTTCTGCAGGTGTCCCGATTTTTGCACTGATTTCTGCTGCTGCATTTTCTGCCGCCGCCATTGCCCCATCAAGGGTATCCATGTTTTCATTAAAGTCTGTCACATCGTAATAGTCTTCCTCATCAGGTTTGATGAGGTTATAGTTTTCCGTATAAGTTGCCATTTTCTTTCCTCCTTATATATTTTTCGGCAGGATCCTGTTGCAATCAGCATAGAAAAAACCTGTTCTGTTCGTCAATCGCAGGAGAGTATCAGCTGTGTCGCAAAATCTTTATTAAATATTCCTTAAGAGACTGGATTTTTTCAGATTCTATGTTATAATTAGTTTTAGTCTAAAATCATTTTAATATGGAGGAAGTATATGAAAAAAGCATTTTTATATAAAATGAAGGGCGCAGTTGCTCTGACTCTGGCTATGAGCATGTTCTGCCCTCAGGTGTTTGCGAGAGAAGCACTTTCTGCAGAAGAGCAGGGGGTTCAGGCGGCTCCTGTTGTAGAATTAACAGAAGAAGAAAAAGCGGCAATGGTGATCCCTGTTCTGACTTTTGAAGAAGCACTTAGAAAAGCAAAAGCAAACAGTGCAACACTGAAGGATTATGAAGACCTGACAGAGGTTCTGCGTGAAGAAAGAAATGACCAGATCGATGATCTGGGTACATTAAAAACACCCACTTACGAATATAAAAAATGGGTAAACTTCAGCACATGGGCAAAACAGGCACAGGTTTTTGCAACAAAAATGGAACAGAAAAGCACAAGCCTGCAGAAAGAACTGACAAACCTGACTCTGGAAGTTGGTGTAAAAAGTTCTTTTGTAGATATTTTAGGTCAGCAGGACCAGATCGCATTGGCAAAAATGAATGCAGATATGCAGCAGAAATTGTATGAACAGGCGCAGGTAAAACACCGTCTGGGTATGCTGAGCAAATATGGTACAGGCGGCCTGGATGAAAAACGTATTGCTGCAGAACAGGCAAAAAACAATGTTGCACTGGCAGAAGCACAGCTGGCGCAGACATATACAAATTTCAACAGACTGCTGGGCGCAAAAGAAGATCAGAGATATGAACTGGTTTATGATGTAGATTATGCTCCTTATGATATCGGTCGTCCTCTGGATATGTATATCAGCGATAAAATGAATAACGATGATCTGAGCCTGAAACTGATGGAACTGAGTGTGGAAGCAGCAAAGTTTACAACAAACTATCTGCCTGATGAAGTTCCTGCTGGTGTGACAGACCCTTATGACAAGGATGATCGTAACCAGTATGGTCTGGACAGTGCAGAACGTTCTCTGAAAACAGCAAAACAGGCAAAAGAATCTGCGATCCAGAATACTTATCTGCAGATCAAACAGCTGGAAACAATGCGTGACAGTGCAGAAGCAGACCTGAAAAAAGCACAGACCACATATCGTATGGTAGAAGTGAATTACCAGGCCGGCAATGTAACAAAAACAGCTTTGGAACAGGCAAAAATGGGTGTGATCAGTGCGGAAAATGCGCTGAAAACAAATGCATATAACCATGATATGCTGGTATTTACATTTGAAAATCCTACACTGTTACAGTAACAGAAAAAACAAACCTCAAGAGAAATCTTGGGGTTTTTCTTTTTGCATAAATTTTCCCGTTTCTGAGAGACTAAGGCAGAGAGGTGAGTTTATGCAACTGACAAAACATCTGGAAGAAAATAAACAGGCATTGCAGAATGCCATCAGGGACTGTGGGGATATTGTCTGGAGGGAGTTCTCGGCAGGTAATGGCAGTGTGCTGATGCTGTATACGGATAATATCGTGGATGGGGAGGCCATTCGGGAATCCATTCTGGAAACCGTCATGCTGGATTATCAGTCGGAGGAAAAAGACGGGATTTTAGGGGAATTGCTGGAGAAGGCCGTTGCCATTGGTGAAGTGAAGAAAATTTACACTGTGGCGGAGGTCTGCGACGGTGTTCTCTGGGGGGATACCATCCTTCTGATGGAAGGGAACGACTTTGCCCTGCAGGCGACTACAAAAAAATTCCCCAATCGTGGGGTCAGCAAAGCGGAAACGGAAGTGGTGGTGCAGGGGCCGAAGGATGCCTTTATGGAGGTCATGGCGTTTAATATTGTACTGACACGTCGCCGTATTCGTGATCCCAAACTGAAACTGAAGCGAAAAAAAGCGGGGAAACGAACAAAAACGGATATTGCCCTGATGTATATGGAAGATCTGGTAAGACCGGAAATCTTACGGAAGGTGGAACAGCAGCTGGATCGCATGGATGTGGATGGACTGTTGGACAGCGGCAGCCTGGAGCAATTGCTGGAGCACAGGCAGTATTCTCCTTTCCCTCAGCTGCAGATGACAGAAAGGCCAGACAAAACGGCGTCTGCTTTGCTGGAAGGACGCGTGGTGCTTTTGGCAGACAATACGCCTTATGCTATTTTGCTGCCTGCTACTCTGAATACTTTTTTTCAGGCGGCAGAGGATTATTATGAGCGGTGGGAGATCATGAGTTTCATCCGCTGTATTCGTTTTGCTGCGGCGCTTCTGGCGGTGGTTCTGCCGGGGTTGTATATCGCTTTCTCTGTTTATCACCCTCAGTTGCTGCCCACGGCATTGGCGCTGAAAATTGCTGCCACAAGGGAGAATATCCCTTTTTCTGTCATTGGCGAAGTTCTCATCATGGAACTGGCCTTTGAACTGCTGCGAGAAGCAGGCATCCGTCTGCCATCTCCTGTCAGTTCCACCATTGGCATCGTAGGTGGTATCATTATCGGCTCTGCGGCGGTGGAGGCTGGTATCGTCAGCCCTGCGGTGGTCATCGTTTCAGCGCTGACAGGCATCTGTACCTTTGTGATACCTAATGTTTCTATCGTTTCGGCCCTCCGCATCAGTAAATATCTGGTCCTTCTGGCGGCATCGGTATTCGGTTTATTTGGGGCGTGGGCGGCATTGCTTCTGCTGTTGGGGCATCTGGCAGGTCTGACTTCCTATGGCATTCCGTATCTGTATCCTTTCTGTTCCTCTTCTGTCAATCAGGATGTGGATTGGGAGGACAGCATCTTCCGTCTGCCTTTATCCAAAATGAAGGAAAGACCGATCTTTACGAAACCTGCAGAACGGGAACGAAAGGGGGCTGAATGATGTGTTTGCGGAAAATCGGAAAATTTCTCTCAGACAGCTGCAGATCCTGTTATTACTGGATTCTTTTGGTACGGCTGTGTTATTTTTACCGGCAGAACTGGCGCAGATAAGCGGAAAAGCCTGCTGGGTGATGGCTCTTCTGGGCGGCGCGGTGTTTGTTCTGGCGTCTTTTCTTCTGGCAAAAACAGGAGAGTCTGCAGGTACAGCGGTAGAGTGGTGCAGAGGTGCCTTCGGATATACTTTTGGCACTGCTATTCTGACAGGACTGGCCTTTAAAATCCTGCTGGATGGATTGCTGGAATTGCGTATATTCAGTGAAATCATCTGTCGGGCCATGCTGCCGAATACTCCTGTCTGGGCAATTTCGCTGGTCGTTCTTCTTGCGGCAGGACTATTGGCTGCACAAGGGGCAGAATGCCGCGGCAGAAGCGGCGAGGTGCTGTTTTTTGCGGCGTTCATCCCTTTGGTGATTGTTCTTGCAGCAGTGGCAGTTTCAGTGGAATATGGAAGGATACAGCCTGTTACATTTCCTGCCGTCAGAACCATGAAAGAAGGTCTATTTGCAATGAGCATCCCTTTTCAGGGGCTGACCTTCCTGTATTTTGTCTTTCCTGTATTGCAGAGAAAAGAAAAGGCGGTTTCTGCGGTAGTGATCAGCAGTCTGCTGTCAGCAGGTGTTCTGACTGTGGTGGTATTCCTCTGTCTGGCTGTTTATGGGGAAGGTGTACTTTCGGAAAAACTGCTGCCATCTTTGCAGATGCTGGAAAGGGTCAGTTTCACAGGACTGTTCCTGACCAGACAGGACCTTCTTTTGTTATGGTTCTGGATGGTTTCCGCCTGCATTTTTCTTTCGGGTACTGTGTATTATGGCTCTTTTCTGGGGATGCGGCTGTTCCGCCAGAACACAGAAAAAAGAAAAAACTGGCTCTGGGGCTGGCTGATTCTACTATTTCTGGCATCTCTCCTTCCTGAGAATATGGCGGAGGCCTATCGTCTGCGGCTCATCTTCAGTCCATGGCTAAATCTGTTCTATCTGCTGGTTTTACCTGTAATTCTGCTGATTCTGAAAAAAAGGAGGGAACAGGTGTGAGAAAACGAAAACTATTGCTGTTATTTCTGCTGCCACCATTGTTTCTGACAGGCTGCTGGGATAAAAAAGACCCTGAAGACCGCACCTTTATCCTTGCCCTCGGCATAGACAAGGGGGCGGATGGCTGTCAGTTCACCTTTGCCCCTGCCGATGTGGAATTGGGCGAAGGGGAAGTCTATCAGGCGGAAGGCAGAACGCTGGCATCTGCCGTGGCGGAAGTGGATACGAAAATTTCAAGAAAAACAGACTTGGGGCAGTTGAAAACCATTATTTTCAGTCAGGATATTCTGGAGAACAGAATCACACTGCAGTCCCTTCTGCAGGAAATGGAACGCAGTCAGTCTATTTCAGAAAAAGTGATGTTTCTGGCAGCGGAGGATAG
>JAFZDV010000093.1 GCA_017560955.1 Anaerotignum sp. | reverse complement strand
TCCAGCGCTTCAATCAGGCTCATCCATTCATTCAGGGAGACCTTCAGCCCTCTGGCACGAAGCAGGTAGAAAAATGAAGTAAACATCAGTCTTCACCTACTTACTTCAGATATTTTCTCATAGTGTCGATGTCTTCGTTCTTTTTCAGCAGTACGCCGGCAAAAGGAACGGATTCCTTGATTTTGTAGGAAGGTACACCGCCCAGTTCCAGTGCGCGGATCCAGTCGATGACTTCAGATGTGGAAGGTTTTTTCTGGATGTTATACAGACCTCTGATCCAGTAGAATGTTGCCAGAACCTGTTTCAGTACATTTTCTTCTACATGGTCAAAGTGAACTTTGATGATTTCTTCCATCTGTTCCGCATCGGGGAATTCGATATAGTGGAAGATACATCTTCTCAGGAACGCATCGGGCAGTTCTTTTTCTGCGTTGGATGTGATGATTACAATAGGGCGCTGTTTTGCCTTGATTGTTTCTTTTGTTTCAGGAATGTAGAATTCCATTTTGTCCAGTTCCCACAGCAGGTCGTTGGGGAATTCCAGGTCGGCTTTATCGATTTCGTCGATCAGCAGGATCACCTGTTCATCGCTGTTGAACGCTTCGCCCAGTTTGCCCAGTTTTACATATTTTGCGATATCGTCAACGCCTTCGTTACCGAACTGGGAGTCATACAGACGCTGTACTACGTCATAAACATACAGACCGTCCTGTGCTTTTGTTGTGGATTTGATATTCCAGATGATGAGTTTTTTGTTCAGTGCTTTGGAGATGGCTTCTGCCAGCATAGTTTTGCCTGTGCCGGGTTCGCCTTTGATCAGCAGAGGTTTCTGCAGAGCAATAGCGATGTTTACAGAACGCATCAGCTCTTCGCTGGCTACATAATTGTCGCTGCCGTTGAATGTCATATTCATAATGGTGTTTCCGCCTTTCTTTCTGTTTTTTAAAACATAACAATATCTTTTCTATTTTATTAGTACGGCTGAGGATTGTCAAGGAAACCTTGAAAATACAGGCGTTTTCGCTCTTTTGCAATAAAAAAAGACGGAATATTTTTCCGTCCTTTCTGTAGCTTTTTTATTTTACTTCCAGACCTGCCAGTCTTGCCATTTCCATGATGGACTGTCTGGATACTTTTTTGCCTTTATAGTCGATCAGATCTTCCATGCTGCCTGTGAAGATATCTGCAGGTTCGTATTTTTTCAGAACGATCATGTTATCATCAACGAAAATTTCCAGAGAATCTTTGATTTCAATGCCCATATTACGACGCAGTTCGATAGGCAGAACCACTCGTCCCAATTCGTCTACTTTTCTTACGATACCTGTTGATTTCATCTGATCAATTCCTCTCTTGTAAATGCCGTGTTAATTTACCGTTAAAATTCTTAACTAAATCTTAACACATGAATTTTTGAATTTCAACAAAAATATTAAAAAAACGCTGAAAAATCACGAGAATTTCACATTTCTGGGAAATATTGGGTGAAAAATCAGAATAAATGAATCTTAACAGCATAGGATGGAAGGAAGGGGGTGAGGTGGATGTTAAATAACATCTGGGGATTTTTTCTCATGGGAGGAATACTGACAGGGGCATTTCTGGGCAGGATGGATCTGGTGACACAGGCGGTCATCGGCGGCGGCAGGTCTGCGGTGGAACTGGCTTTTGCCATGGCAGGGGTAGTGGCAGTCTGGTCTGGTGTGCTGAAAATTGCGGAAAAGGGCGGCATGATCGATGCCCTGACGGGAAAAATGACCCCTTTGATGGATTTTCTGTTTCCCTCTGTGCCTCGTTTTCATAAAGCACGGAAATACATAGCGGCAAACTTTGCGGCAAATTTCCTTGGTCTGGGCTGGGCGGCAACACCTGCAGGGCTTCTGGCCATGCAGGAACTGCAGAAACTGAATCGGGAAGAAAAAGGTACGGCATCTTCGGCTATGTGTATGTTTTTAACGGTCAATATGACCTCTCTGCAATTGGTAACAGTGAATATCCTTGCTTTTCGGGCGGAATACGGTTCCCACAATCCTGCAGAGATCGTAGGTATCGGTATTGTTGCGACCCTGATCACTACATTCGTTGGCGTTCTTGCGGCAAAGATCATAGAGGGGATGTCAGGCATATGAGCATCCTGCTGACGATTTCCGATTTCATCATTCCTGTGACGATCCTGTTTATTGTGGTATTTGGCTGCCTGCAGAAGGTGGAAATTTACGAGGTTTTTCTGGAAGGGGCAAAGGAAGGCTTGCAGACGGTCATCGATATTCTGCCGACACTCATTGGGTTGATTCTGGCGGTGGAAGTGATGCGTGCAGGAGGACTTCTGGAAATGCTGGTGGAACTGCTGCGGCCGATTGCCGATGTTTTTGGTTTCCCTGCGGAACTGGCACCATTGAGCATCGTCCGTCTGGTTTCTTCTTCGGCAGCAACGGGGTTATTGACTGACCTGTTTGCCAATTATGGGCCTGATTCTTATCTGGGCAGAGTGGCTTCTGTCATGATGAGCTGCACGGAAACGGTCTTTTATACCATGAGCCTGTATTTCCTTTCGGTGGGTATCCGCAGGACAAGATGGACACTGCCCTGTGCCCTGCTGGCAAATGTTGTCGGCATGATGGCGGCGGTATGGCTGGTGGAGGTTGTTTTTTGATTTTCAATGGTTTATAATAGT
>JAFZDV010000092.1 GCA_017560955.1 Anaerotignum sp. | reverse complement strand
TGACCCTGTGTCAGGGTAGGGTAGGAGTCGGAAATTTCTTCGAAAATCGTCTTTGTTTCATCCAGTTTTGCCTGTTCCTGATCGTAGTAGCCAACGAAAACGTTGGTGCCGAAACGGATGAGACCGCTGTCGGAAGAAACTTCTTTTAACAACATGCGGAACAGCGTGGATTTACCAACACCGTTAGGGCCGATGATGGCAACTTTATCACTTCTCTTTACATCGAAGGAAACGCCTTGGAAAATTTTCTGACCGCCATAGGATTTGGAAAGGTCTTCCGCATGAAGCACATCGTTGCCGCTGGTCAGATGTGGTGTCAGAGTCAGGCGCATCTGATCGGGCAGAGCGTCGGGTCTGTCGATGCGTTCCATCTTATCCAGAACTTTCTCGCGGCTTTCTGCACGTTTGATGGATTTTTCTCTGTTAAACTGGCGCAGGGTACGGATAACATCTTCCTGATGTTTGATCTCCTTCTGCTGCATATCGTAGGCCTTCTGCTGGATCTCGCGGTTGATTTCTTTCTGCTGCCAGTAGAAGGAATAGTTACCATTATATACATAGGATTTTTTGTTTTCGATCTCAATGACCTTCGTTACGATTCTATCTAAGAAGTAACGGTCATGGGAAATGATGAGGACAGAACCGGGGTAGGTTCTCAGGAAATCTTCCAGCCATTCGATGGATGCGATGTCCAGATGGTTGGTAGGTTCGTCCAGTAACAGTACATCGGGTTTACTCAGGAGCAGTTTACCCAGATGTACACGGGTCTTCTGACCGCCGGAAAGCTGATTCATGGGTCTGTTCCAGTCACTTTCTGTGAAACCCAGACCTTTCAGTACACCCTTCAGTCTGCTCTGATAGCTGTAGCCGTCGTTTTCTTCAAAATAATGCTGCAGTTTGGAGTATTCTTCCATTTTATCTGCCAGAGCCTGTCACTCAGACCGCCCATTTCGTTTTCCATTTCACGAAGATTGGCTTCAGTCTGCATGATTTTCTCAAAGACTGTTAACATTTCATCATAGATGGTCTTCTCGCTGTTTGTCTCAAAATTCTGAGCCAGATAACCCATCGTTGTGTCTTTTTTCAGATAGAATTCACCGCCGTCGGCAGAGATTTCACCGGTCAGAACCTTGAATAATGTGGTCTTACCAGCGCCGTTAACCCCTACGATTGCGGCTTTTTCGCGTTCTTCCATATGGAATGTGATCTTCTCCAGGATCACATCGATGCCATAGGCTTTATGTAATTGTCTGCAGGCAAGTATCATCCGCTGCACACCTCCGTTTTCGTTCGATTTTCTCTATCCATGATACCAGAAAATTCGTTTGAATAAAAGAGTTATTGTTGACAATAAAATAACAGGAGTGCTATACTAATTTTACAGATAAATGGAAGAAAGCATCTGCACGGCAGTTGCTTTTTTCGGTTATTACTCTATAATGAGAGGATTTGGAACTATGGATAGCGACAGAAAGATTTCCCCGGCAGTCATTAACCGACTCCCCAGATACTATCGTTACCTGGGCGACCTGCTGGAAAGTGATATCACTCGCATTTCCTCAAAAGAGCTTAGTGCTAAGATGAACATCACTGCATCCCAGATCCGTCAGGACCTGAATAATTTTGGCGGTTTTGGTCAGCAGGGCTATGGATATAACGTTGAGTATCTCTATAATGAAATTAAAAAGATCTTAGGTCTGGACAGACTGTATAACATGATCGTTGTCGGCGGCGGCAACCTTGGTCAGGCGCTGGTGAACTACACCAATTTCGAAAAACGCGGTTTTGTGATCAAAGCGATCTTTGATACAAACCCTCGTCTGATCGGCATGACCATCCGCGGCGTCGAAGTGTACGATACAGACCAGATGGAAAATTATGTAAAAAATAATCCCGTGGATGTTGCCATCCTGACTCTGCCTCGTTCTCAGGCGGTGAAGGTTGCGAATAATCTGGCAAAATGGGGCGTAAAAGGTATGTGGAACTTCAGCCATGTAGACCTGCAGGTTCCCGATGATGTTCTGGTGGAAAATGTTCACCTGACAGACAGCCTGATGACACTGCTCTACAAGATCAATGAGATGTATTACAGCGGCGACGAAGATATGCATGAGTCTAATCTGAAAAATGGTCTGCCCGTAAAGCCTCTGGATCAGGACGAAGAATAAAAAGGAAACAGCCGCGGTAAAGCGGCTTTTTTCGTTTATAAAAGGATGATAAAAAATGTTTAACTGGTTTGCTTTCATATCTTATATGTTCGTTTCCTGTATCACACCGGGTCCCAATAACCTGATGTGTATGGCAAATGGCACCAAGTATGGTTTCAGAAAAAGCCTGCGCTTCTGTCTGGGGGTCACAACAGGGTTTACGCTGATTTTGCTGATTGCCATCGGATGCAATTTCTTCATATATAATTATATCCCTGTTATCATTCGTGTGATGACACCTCTGGGGGCATTGTATATCCTTTATCTGGCATGGATCATCTGGAGAGATAAACCCAAGCCGAAAAAAGCGGAGAAGAAACCCCTTCAGCTGGATACCACAGCTATGCATACGGGTATGATTCTGCAGTTTGTAAATCCCAAAGGTCTGCTGTACGGCATGACTCTGATCACAAACTTTGTATTCCCTTATGACCGTTCTGTGGGAATGTTCATCATCGTTCTCATTGCCAACTGGTTTATGGTGCTGTTTTCCAATGTCTGCTGGGTATTGTTCGGCTCCATCTTCCAGAAATTCTTTGAGGAT
>JAFZDV010000091.1 GCA_017560955.1 Anaerotignum sp. | reverse complement strand
GATTTCATTATGCAGTCTCAGCGCATCTTCAGGATCTTCAGGGGGATTTTCAATAATGAATCTGTCATAGATCATTACACCCCATTCATACCAGTGAGAGAAGTGTGCGATGAAACGAACACCTTCGAATTTTTCCATTGTCTTCTTCAGCGCCCAGTAGATGTTTTCCATATCGGAGTAGCTGGAAATTGTATCCAGAGTACCAAACATCTTAGGCAGATCCAATGCATGACCAGGATAGAAGAATGTTACGCGGCTGTCCCACCATTTTTCACCATAGTCGGAGCCCAGATCCATGCCGCCTCTTTCTTCACACATTCTCAGCATGATGCGTTCTTCAATTTCTACCATTTCTGCGCTGCCTTCGATGGCGATATTCATGAATGCGCCTTCTTTTTCTACACCCAGAATGTTTTTGATCATGGATTTTGTTTCTTCTTCATTATACAGACGCATAATGGAAGGTTTGAATTCCTGCAGCAGGTCTCTGCCAAATGCCAGACCTGTAGGAACATCCTTGAACAGGAATGCACGGAATTTTCTTACTTCAGGCTTTTTGAACAGTTTCATTGTCGCCTTTGTGAATACACCATATGTACCTTCGGAACCAAGCAGCATATGCATGATGCTGGGACCGGAAGAATGTTTGGGTACGGGTGTGGATTTCAGGATCTTGCCGCTGGGAACTGCCATTTCCACATGCAGGCACTGGTCATCGATCTTACCATATTTTGTGGAAAGAACACCGATACCATTGTGAGCCAGGAAACCGCCCAACGTAGAACATGTCAGAGAGCTAGGGTAATGCATCAGAGAGTAGCCTCTTTCATTTGCGTACCATTCCAGCTGTGCAAAGTTGATACCCGCTTCTGCTGTGATACACATGGACTTTTCATCCAGTTCGATGATTTTGTTCATGCGTTTCATATCCAGAAGGATACCGCCTTTTACTGCCAGCGCACCGCCCTGAGAACCTGCGCCGCCGCCCCAGGGGAATACGGGAATTTTATAATAATTGGCAATGACAAGGATCTTCGCAACTTCCTCATCGCTGCCGGGATATACGATGTAATCTGCCAGAGGCATCATTCTGCCACGATCTTCCCAAAGTCTGGAGAGCCAGAAGTAGTCAACACTATGGCTGATCTTATCACTTTCTGTTACAGAAACGTTATCTCTGCCGACAACGTCTTCCAACTCGGAACGAATCATGTTAAACATAAAATCATTCATAATAATCTCCTTTCTAAATGAAATATAGTTTCATTTTTTATATCTTTGATTTGAAATAAATATAACATTTATGAAATATTATTTCAATCGTGCATGTTCGACAATGTTGCAAAACTTTTTTTGTTACATTTGTACCCAATCACATACATAAGCAACACCATCACATTATTTTCAATGCATTTTGACAAAAACAAGGCGTTTTTTCATAGCTCAAAAGCACATTTAACTACATACCTTACAATGCACACAATTCCAAGCATATCACAGATATGAAATTTTATTTCATATCTGTATGCAGCCATGTTGTATGCATTCCAGCATGTGTGGTATCATCTAAATCAACATACATGTATTTTCTAATACTTTTGCAAAAAACTTTATTAAGGTGATTGAAATGAATCATGAAATAAACATGACCCATGGAAAACCATTGCCACTTCTGTTTGGATTTGCACTTCCCTTGATGCTCGGAAATGTTTTTCAACAATTCTATACCGTTGCAGACACTGCTATTATCGGTCAAGGTGTAGGTATGCACGCTCTGGCTGCATTAGGCTGCATTGAATGGCTGAACTGGATGATGGTGAGTTTCATTCAAGGTTTTTCCCAAGGATTTTCCATTCGCATTGCTCAGAATTATGGAGAAGGCAATATCCCTGAAATGAAACGCTTCATTGGCCAATCTGCTATCCTTGCAGTCATCATTGCAATCCTTTATCTGATAGTAGGACAACTTACATTAGACTTTTTGCTCTGCATTATGCGAGTACCTCCTGAGTTGTATTCTATGGCTGAAATATATATGCGTATCCTCATGCTAGGCACTCCCGCTATAGCCTTTTTCAATTTCTGTTCTGCAGTCCTAAGAGCCATCGGTGACAGTAAAACCCCCTTAAAGGCCATGATGGTAGCATCTATCATCAATATCATTCTGGATCTGATTTTTGTTTTTATTTTCGAATGGGGCATTGCTGGTGCCGCCCTTGCTACAATCACTGCACAATGCTTTTCTGGTACTGTCTGCTGTCGAAAAATCATAAAAACCAAAATCCTTCACTTTGGCAGAAAAGAGCTACATCGGAACCCAGCAATCCTGCATAATCTTATTAAACTAGGCACACCTACCGCAGCCAAAAATATTACCATTGCTTTAGGCGGCATCATCGTACAGGCTGTGGTAAACGGATTTGGTACTGGTTTTATTGCAGGTTTTACTGCAACAAACAAACTGTTCGGATTGTTGGAAATCGCCGCTGTATCCTATGGCTACGCCATCACTACATATGTCAGTCAGAATTATGGTGCAAAACAACACATCCGAATCAAGGAAGGTCTTCGCGCTGCAATCTTTCTGGCAGTTGTAACTTCTATCGCAATTGCCGCATTTATGTTTGTCTTTGGCAGACAACTCACCTCCTTGTTTATTTCTTCTGATATACCAGAGCTGGTTACGGAAGCAAAATACATCGCGTATTTGTATCTACGCACACTGGCTATATTCCTCCCTACCCTATATTTAATGTACACCTTTGTCTCTGTACTTCAAGGTATGGGTGATACGCTGAGTACTTTTATTTCAGGTGTTATTGAACTGATTATTCGTATCATCATATCAGCTGTTGTTTTCCGGAGTGGGTTCAAAATCGGAATCTTTGGAGGAGAATTTGTAGCATGGATCGGTGCAACAATATACCTGATTGTTCATTATCGAAGAAAAATCAAAAGCCTACTATAAAAAAGAGAACTTCATTTATAAATGAAGTTCTCTTTTTCTTTCTAGCCACCAGACTTATAATCAACTTTTTGTTTTGACCGCCATTTGTTTTACATAACACGTTACACTTACAAAGGTGCAGCAGAAGATGCACTCATGTATACCTATCCAAAAAAGTCTACCTTTTTAGACAATTAAAAACGGGATGCTACAAATAATAGCATCCCTCTTTCTTATTTATTTCTTTGTAATATCTATCTTCATACTAAAAAAATACGAAACTAAAGAAGCTCCAACAATAAGTATTCCCCCGACCATTGTCCGCATTGTCGGAATCTGGTTAAGGAACAATGCCCCCAGAACCAATGCAAATACCACAGAGAACTGATCATAAATAGCAATTTCCGAGGCTGGACCAATCCGATAAGCATATGTCAAAAAAATCTGACCTAAAGCGCCTGTTATGGCAATTAGAATCAGATACAGAATATGAATCCCTTCAGGCATCAGCACGCCTTTTGCCATAAACGGCAGACATCCCAGACAACAAAATGTAGAAAAATGCATGATGACCGTCATACCATGCTCATGTTCTCTGAAATAACGCAGCAAGGGATAACAGATTCCCTGACAGACTGCTGCCAATAACGCACAACCCAATGGGATAAAAGAAGAATCAAATCTTGGATTTGCTGCTAGCCAACCACCCACAAAAATTACAATCAACACCGGCACCTGAACCTTGTTCAGCTTTTCCTTCAGAAATATCACAGACACCAGGGTTGTAAAAAAGGGTCCTGTTCTCAGCACAATTGATGCATCTGCAAGATATGCATGCTTCATAGCATAAAATGTAAACAAAAGCCCAAGAAAGCCTGCTAATGAACGGGCTAACAGATAGGGTTGTGATTTCAAATCGCCAAAGTAAGACACTTTTTCTTTTCGTATAAAATAAATACACAGGATCATCCCCAGAAAATTACGAGAGAAAACCTGCAGAAACACATCTCCATGTTCACCGGACAGATTAATAAAAAACTGCATCAGCGACAAACTCGCCACAGAAAGCATCATATAGAATACCGCTTTCGATTTTTCCATCATTTCATATTGCCTTCTTTCAAATCAAACTTTTCATGACAACAAAGACAGAGAATGCCGAAATCCGTCATTCTCTGTCTTCTTTATGCTTTAGAGGGGGAAGCTTAACCTTCTCTGCACATTTTTTCAAACTCTTCTTTTGTCACATTTTCCAAGCCAAGGTTCTTAGCTGTTCTGCCTTCATCCATATCGGGAATGATCGCACGGGCAACAGTTACAACTGCATCAATGCAGGGAGTGGGTACACCAGCCACTGCCCCCATTGTCTGCAGTGCAACAAGAGAATAAGGAATATCTTCCTGCAGATAACGAGTACGCATCGTTTTCTGGCCTTTGATACCGGTATAGGAAGATACCGCATTTGTCACTACCTCATACATGCTGTTGCCAAAAGTGTCATATGTATGTTTGTACTCATCTACCAATGTTCTCAGTTCCAGACCGAAGGCTTTGCCCAAAGCCATTCTTTCTGCATCCAGAGCCTCGATCAGCGCACCTTGACTAGGTGTCAGATCCAGATAATATTCAAAGTCTTCCTGATGTTCGATCTTTGCAGTATAGAGCAGTGTGGGCGCAGGATGCATCATTGCATTCAGATTGTCCAGACTGACACGGATAATGTCATCTCTGAATTCAAATTCAGGAATGATGTTCGCAAATTTTTCTGCTACATAATCGTTATATTTCGCAGGGTATGCTGCCGCTGTCAGACCTTTTTTCTGGCCGGATACCTCTACCTGTCCCACTTCCCTTGCACGGCAGGCAAAGAGCAATGTAGAAGTACCTACAATGATTACATCTGCATCGCAACCACAGTTCTTCAGGGTGTTCTTGAATTCAACAGGACCCAAAGATGCATTAGGATTCAGTACAACAATCTGGCCATCTTTCAAGTAAGGTGCCATCTTTTCTGCCATAGACTTATGGTAAATAGATGGTAATACCACCAGAATGATTTCGCTGCCTTCCATAACAGCACCAATGTCTGTGCTTGCCAGTTCTACTTTACCAAAGCCTGTTACCTTACTATTGCCTTGGATATTCACACCACCAAGTTCACTTAGACGGTCGACCGTTCCCTGCATAACATCGAATATCTTCACTTCCCTACCCAACAGAGACAGATAGCCGGCAAACGCCTGTCCGCCATTACCTGCACCAATGATTGCAATAGGTTTATTCATTTTCAAGACTTCCTTTCTTTTATGCCCATTTAGACATATCTTTTGTTAAGCATTTGCTTTATTTTTTGTCATTGCACTTACCACTACCAGAGCGATGAATGCAGCAATCAGACCACATACGATTGCGGGTACAGCAAAGCCTTTGATCACCATTGTGAACAGCAGAGTTGTTACCAGACCTGCTACCATTGCTGCCATAACACCTTCTTTAGTAGAAGGTTTGTAGAAGTAAGATACTACCATGGGAACGAACAGGCCGCCGCCCAGGATTGCCCATGCATTCATCAGAGCACTTACTACGGAAGAAGACATAACTGCGATCACCAGAGCGATTGCACCAACTGCAAAAGAGGAGTTACGAGCAACTTTCAGGCTCTGTTCCTGTGTCATTTCATCTTTCTTCACGTTCTTCAGGATATCCATAACAAATGTCAGGGAACCTGCATTCAGGAATGTATCAGCTGTAGACATTACTGTTGCACAGATTGCACCCATAACGATAGCAGCTACTACGGGATGCATTACTGCAGACAGTACCCAAGGCATTGCACTTTCAGGATTTTCCAGTGCAGGGTTGATCATGAATACGCACATACCAACCAGACATGTCCAGATTGTTACGATAACGATCAGAATTGCCTGTGCAAATACGGATCTCTGTGCGATTTTTTCAGATTTAGATGCGAACATTCTCTGATAGTAATACTGACGAACAAACGGCGCTATGGTCATCGTTACCAGAGTAGTGATTCTCCATGTAGGTGTCTGTACATTCATCACATCAAAGAATTTGTCAGGTGCATTTGCAAACAGACCTGCAAAGCCACCAACTTCAGGCTGTGCCAGCAGCATAGGCAGCAGAACTACCATACCAAATACGAATACGCCAGCCTGCAGCAGGTCAGTCCACATAACGGAGAGCAGACCGCCCATAGAAGCGTAAACAACAATTGCGATACCACCAAGAACAATTGCCATAGTTTTATCCGCACCCATTACACTCTGCAGTGCAGTACCCATCGCTACGAACTGGGATGCCAGAGCACCGATAAAACCTACCAGCATTACAAAGCCACCGATTGCTTTCAGAGGTTTGTAGTTGCCGTATCTACCTGCCAGCCAGTCGAACATGGAAACATAACCGTACTGGTCAGCATCTCTTTTCAGTTTTTTCGCCAGGAACAGACCAAACAGCAGCAAACCAACTGCTACAGGCATTACATACCAGCAGGCACCAAAACCAAACTGGTACGCCAGACCTACGGAGCCCAGCATAACGCCGCCGCCAACTTCAGAAGCCAGCAGAGTTGCAACGATCAGGAAGGCAGGAACATTTCTGCCGCCCAGGAAAAAGTCATCTGCGTCATTGATTTTTTTGGATACGATCACACCAACGATCATCATCAATGCAATAAAAGCAATAACGGATATTAACATCATATAATTCATACAATTCCCTCCTACATAGAACTATGTAAGTTTTTGGTTTCGTTTTACTTATTTGATTTCTAGTTTTTGTCTTAAGTATTTATCGATTCTGTCCTGTTTCAGTTCAATACCCAGACCGGGCTTGTCCAGAATAGAAACAGTACCTTCTGCAACATTGATCTGATCTTCATATGTACAGATATCAGCTTCCAGACGCTTAGGGGAGAAATATGCATGACCCATTGCAACAAGGTTGCTTGTAGTCGCCCCCATCTGCAGGCTGGCTGCCTGTGCGATACCTTCTTCAATCTGAGAGTTGAAGAAAATCTGGATGCCATGGGCTTTTGCCAGATTGATGATTTCTTTCGCACGCATGATACCACCATTTTTGCTGACTTTGATACTGAAAATATCAGCCGCTTCATTTTTGATCAGATGCAGTGCATCTTCAATCGTGATCACACCTTCATCAGCGGAGATAGGCATATTCAAAGCACGGCGAACCTTTGCCATACCATATACATCCCCAGCTTTTACAGGCTGTTCAAAGTACATCAGATCGCATTTTTCAACCAGTTTACCAAAACGGATGGCTGTATCTGTATCCCAGCCCTGATTTGCATCTACATTAAGTGCAAAGTCGGGACCAACCGCTTCTCTGACTGCAATGGTTCTGGCTGCATCCAGTTTGTAATCGCCGCCGCCAACCTTGATCATGCAGCCCTGATAACCAGCATCTCTTGCCGCCAGAACTTCTGCTGCACTTTCTTCAGGTGTGCTGCCGCCAATTGCCCACATCACAGGCATTTTTTCTCTCTGTTTACCACCAAGGATCTGATGAACAGGCATATTTTTTGCTTTACCAAGGATATCATAGCAGGCAATATCAATCGCACCTTTTGCCTGCAGTTTACCTTTGATCACTCGATCCATTCTGTGATGAATATCCCAAATGTTGCATGGATCTGCACCAATAATAGCAGGAACGATTTCCTTTAAAACAGTAATAGTTGTGCCAACACTTTCACCCGTAAACAGAGGCCAGGGTTCACATTCACCATAGCCAACAATGCCTTCATCAGTATGCACTTTAATTACGATAGGCTCTGTAATCTCTAAACTGCCATATGCTTTTGATAAAGCATATGTCTTCTTCAAAGGAACCTGTAACTGCATAACTTCAACGCTTGTAATACGCAAAATAAACACCTTCTTCTGACATTATGTAAATTTACATTTTTTTGATTTTTTCTGCACGGAAACGGTACCAGGTTTCCTGCAAACTGAAAAATCTTTCTGGGAATTCTTCCCATTTCTTGTGTTAATAGAACACAATCCTTCAGTTACCTTGATTATATGAAAAGGAAATGATATAATCAAATACATATATATTTATCCTTTCCATAACTTTTTAGTTATACAGAAAGAAGGTATCCCATGTTCACATCCAGAAATTATGTACTTGAAGTCTATAAAGAACGCAGCTTCTCAAAAGCAGCTAAGAATTTATTTATTTCTCAGCCCGCTCTAAGTGCAACCATCAAGCGTATTGAAGAAAAAATCGGTGAAGATCTTTTTGATCGTAGTACAACACCAATTTCTCTTACTGCCTGCGGCGAAGAATATGTTCGCATTGCCAATGAAATAAATTCTGCAGAGGAAAACTTTGTTGCATATACTAAAAATTTAAAAGGACTAAAAACAGGTAAATTAGTTTTGGGCGGCACAAACCTAAATATTTCTTATGTCCTTCCTGCTATTCTGGAAGAATATCAGAAAGCCTTCCCAAACATTGTGGTACATTTAGAAGAACGAAATATTGAAGAATTAGAACAGGCATTAGATTTAGGCGAAATCGACTTTCTAATCGACAGTTCAGATTTGGATCAAAACCGATTCTCTTCTTATATCTACCAGAATGAATCTGTTATCATGGCAATTCCCAAATTTTACAAATGCAATGAGGAACTAACTTCTTATCGTTTATCCCGAAGAGATGTCATTCTTGATAAACATCTGAAAGAAGATTTTCCAATCCTCCCCTTAAATTTGGTTGCAGAAGAAAAATTTATTCTGCTGAAAGAAACCAGTGATACATATAAACGAGTAGAGTCCTTATTTGCAAAATATGATATTCAACCAAGTGTTCACCTGCACTTAGACCAACAATCCAGCGCTTTCAGCCTGGCTTGTGCCGGGTTAGGAATCACATTTATCAGTGATACGCTAGTCAAGAATTCTGCGTTCCACCCCAATCTTTGCTACTATAAAATTGACACCAGCCTTAGTGCCAGACATATTCAATTCCATAAAAAAAGAGGCAGACACCTCACTTATGCGATGCAAGCCTTTCTCGACATGACAAATGTAGAAGAGAAAAAATGAATTGTAATTTTCAGCTTATACATAAATCTATCTCTTTATTCTCTAACCAAAGAAGCCCTCTGCATTTATATCGCAGAGGGCTTTATCAAAATATATAACAAAATCCACTTTACATAACACATTACACTTACAAAGGCGCAGCAGAAGCTACAAACATGAAACCTATCCAAAAAGGTTCACTTATTCGGACAAAAAATAAGGACTTCACTACCCTTCTAATGTTTTGAAGTCCTCATTTTTGCCTTTATCATTTTTCATTTTCTATTTGTATAATATCCTCTATTAACACCTTTTTCCCATCCAAAAACACCAGCATAGCAGGATATTCTTCTATTTTCTTTACTTTTCCAAAATGTAATGCATATCCGCCGCCAAATTTATTTGCTTTTTCATCAAAATAAACTATTTTTATTACTGGATTCAAATCTATCTTCTCCCTGATTCCCTGCAATTGTACATCAAGAAGAGATTTCGCGTCCTCGGATAAAACAATTCTTTTATCCAACAGTAGAATATCCGCCGTATCCTGCACCATTTCATCATAGCCAACCAATGCAGCAAAGGGAGCAAACTGAGCAGCCCTGTTATATATTGTCATATGCGGCCTATAAATAGACTGATGATGAGGCAGATTTATAATATCACTATATCTACTATTCTTACCCATCTCTGTCCACCCCAATTCTATGCTTTATGACCGCCAACCTGTAAATTCCGTTCCTTCATCGTAGCACCTTCCAGAAGGTTCATTCCCTTCAGTAAAGCATTCTTCCCATATTTTTTATGGATATGAAGGATAGCTTTCTGTAGCTGCTTTTCTTTCAGTCTGGCTGCTTCTTCAACCTGATGCTGTTTTTCTGCAGTTTCGATATCCGTAAACAGATCTAACTGCTTTGGCGTCTTTCTCTTTTCCAATTCCACTTCAGAAATCACACGACATGCAGCAATCGTTACCCTTCGTACCAGCAAATCCTTATCAACAATATGGTCATATAACCCCATAACGGCTTCTATAATCTGTTTGGAAGAACTGGTATAACCAGACAGATTTGCGGTACCGTGAGCATGTTTCGGTATCATTCTGCCATAATGGTCTGTTACCACTTCTCCTTTATAATTCTTCCGAAATTCTGGATCATATAAGCTTTCTCTATCGTATCCTATGGTCAGAACAATCTGATCTGTGACCAGACCTTTGTCGACAAGATCCAGAACCAAACGATCCATCATTTCCATGGTGATTACTCTTGCCTTCTGTACTGTATAAGCTTCATGCAAAACCTGCCCTGAACTCAGGCTGTTTGTTACTGGTTTATACGACTTTACATCTGCAATCGTACAAGGCTCCCATCCCCAAGCATGATCGATAAGAAGTTCTGCGTTTACTCCGAACAGTTTATAGAGCCGATCCTCCCCCTGCCTGCTAAGAGAATACCTTGCAATATCCCCCATAGTATAAAGACCTGCAGCGTGAAGTTTTCTAGTATATCCACTGCCAACACGCCAAAAATCTTTGATAGGCTCATGCTCCCACATCTCATAGCGATAGGACACCTCATCCAATTCTGCGATACGCATCCCTTTTTCATCAGCTGGCATTTTTTTCGCCACAATATCCATCGCAACTTTTGCCAAATACATATTGGTACCAATACCTGCTGTTGCTGTAATTCCTGTTGTTTCAAATACATCACCAATAATTTTCGATGCCAAGTCACGAGCATTCATTTTATAAAAATCTAAATATGTCGTCAGGTCTATAAAAGCCTCATCAATGGAATACACATGAATATCCTCTGGGGCAATATACTTCAGATAAATATCATAGATACCGGCACTCACTTCCATATACCGCATCATTCTTGGAGGGGCAACAATATAATCCAGTTCCAGTGTCGGGTCTGCCTCCAGTTCTCTGATATCACAAGTCTTATCCCAAAATGCTTTTGCTGGAATTTTCATTCGCCTGTCATAATTGATATCTCGCACTTTCTGTTTTACTTCAAACAACCTGGGTCTGCCAGATACTCCAAACGATTTCAAGGCTGGAGATATCGCAAGACATATGGTTTTATCTGTACGTGATGCATCAGCTACTACAAGGTTAATCACCATAGGATCCAATCCACGATCCACACATTCTACAGAAGCATAATAAGACTTGAGATCAATACAAAGATATGTTCTTTCCATATAACCACCCCAAAACACAAACATATATTCCTATTTATAACGAATGTATGTTCTTATTTTATAACATAATCCGAAATAATTGACAAGACGAACACACACAACTTGTTCAAAAAAATTCTGGAAACAGAAAAACCCCGATGCCAACATAGCACCGGGGAAATTCTGAATATATTGAGGTAGTTACTCCTGTTGCAGTATAACCTATTTATTCCTTCATGGCAATATATTACATCTTAATTATTAAAGCATTTAGAAGTAAATCTGTACGATAAAAAGGACTCTGTAATTAATACAAAGTCCTTTTACTAGATACATTATTCAAACATAGGGATTATCTTAATATACTCCCCAACCTTCTGAAGATTTCCTGCATCACTATAGGAAGAAATATAAACAGGAATTTTTCCGCCATAATGCGCATTCATATAATAAATGAGATTCTGCCACATCAGCATATGATATTCTCCGCCTACCAT
>JAFZDV010000090.1 GCA_017560955.1 Anaerotignum sp. | reverse complement strand
GGGGTGCTGACATCGTTACACACTCCACAACAAAATATATGGACGGCCACGGCGCAGCTGTAGGCGGCTGTATCGTTGACAGCGGCAACTTCGACTGGATGGCACATGCAGAAAAATTCCCCGGCCTGTGCACACCCGACGACAGCTACCACGGTATCACATACGCTGAAAAATTCGGTAAAGAAGGCGCATTCATCACAAAAGCAACCGCACAGCTGATGCGCGACTTCGGTTCCACACCTTCTCCCCAGTCTGCATTCATCCTGAACCTGGGTCTGGAAAGCCTGCACGTTCGCGTACCTCGTCACTGCGAAAACGGTCTGGCTGTAGCAAAATATCTGAAAGCTCACGAACAGATCGAATGGGTAACATACCCCGGTCTGGAAGGTGACAAATACTATGAAGTTGCACAGAAATATATGCCCAACGGCACATGCGGCGTTGTTTCCTTTGGCGTAAAAGGCGGCAGAGCAGCGGCTGAAGCATTCATGGGCAAACTGAAAACAGCAGCAATCGAAACACATGTAGCAGATGCAAGAACATGCTGTCTGCACCCTGCAAGCTCCACACACAGACAGATGACAGATGCAGAACTGGCAGCAGCTGGTGTTCCCGGCGACATGGTTCGTCTGTCCTGCGGTCTTGAAAGCGCACAGGATCTGATCGACGATATCGCTCAGGCTCTGGAAGCGATTCGTTAAGTTGAAATTTGAATGAAGGCGGTGAATTACTATGCCAATTAAAATACCTAACGCATTACCTGCGGCACAGGTGCTGACAGATGAAAACATCTTCATCATGACAGAAACAAGAGCGCTGACACAGGATATCCGTCCTCTGCGCATCCTGCTTCTGAACCTGATGCCCACAAAAATCGACACAGAAACACAGCTCTCTCGTCTCTTGGGCAACACTCCCCTGCAGATCGAACTGGAACTGATCCATACAAAGAGCCATGAATCCAAAAACACTCCTGAAGATCACATGATCTCTTTCTACAAAACATTTGACGATGTAAAAGACCAGAACTGGGACGGTCTCATCATCACTGGTGCTCCTGTAGAACTGATGCCCTTCGAAGAAGTAGAATACTGGGATGAACTGGTGGAAATCATGGAATGGAGCAAAACTAACGTACACTCCACTTTCCACATCTGCTGGGGCGCACAGGCAGGCCTGTACTACCATTACGGCATCAACAAACGCATCATGGATGAAAAGATGTTCGGCGTATTCCCCCACACACTGGAAAAGAAAACTTCTATACTGTTCCGTGGCTCCGATGATATTTTCTATGTCCCCCACTCCAGACATACCACAGTGGACAGAGAACTGATTGAAAAAGACCCTCGTCTGAAAATCATTGCTTCCTCCGACGAAGCAGGCGTATATGCTATCCACACAGACGGCGGCAAACAGGTATTCATCATGGGTCATTCTGAATATGATCCCAGAACACTGGAAAAAGAATATCTGCGTGATAAAAATGCTGGTCTGGAAATCGCTGTTCCCAAAAACTACTATCCTGGCGACGACGATACAAAAGATCCTCTGGTTACATGGAGAGCCCATGCCAACCTGCTGTACTCCAACTGGCTGAACTATTTCGTTTACCAGACATCCCCTTATGACATCACAAAGATCAGCAACGATAACGTTGCTTATCCCGAACCTATGAAACTCGACTAAGCAAAATAAAAAAGGATATATCTGTTTCAGATATATCCTTTTTGTTTATCTGTTTTTCACATCATCCAGCACCTGCATCAGTTTTTCACCATATTTGCCCAGCGCCGCCAGCATTTTTTCCTCATGCTCCACTTCAATTTCCATAACGTTTCGTTCCATCAGGCAGTCATGGAGTGCATCCAGATTATTGCCGTAATGTTCAGGAAAGCCGAAAGTTTCTTTCAGATACTTATGTGTTTCCTCTTTAGAAACCATCTTTTTCCCATCCAGAATATATTTCATATCCTTCACCCCGATCAATACAGCTGTTCAAAGCTCTTGTAGTGGTCGCCTGTGTAGTAGATATCGCCATCATCAGAGAAGATGATGCGTTCTGCACCACGGTAGCCACCTTCATAGTTTACATCACATTCTGTATAATCATCTTCTTCGGGCAGCAGACCTTCGTAGTTACCAAAATAGTCACCGCCGATGCACATACCGTCAGCCACTTCCCACAGGTTGCCTTTTTTGTTGTCCCAGCCCAGTTTCTGTGCTTCTTTCTTTGTAATAAAGTTTTCAGGCAGTTCACCATAAGTATACAGATACAGTGCTACATCTTCTGTGCTGTAATACCAGCCATCTTCCTCAATGGTAACAACATCTGTCTGACCTTCTTCATAACCCTGTTCTCCGCCGCCACAGCCGCTCAGAAGTGTCATGCAGAACATCAGCATCATCAACATATAAGCTGTCAGTTTCTTTTTCATATTACATTCCTCCTCAAGGTTCAAATTATGATTTTATCGTAACATGATTTCTGTTTCATTTCAATAAAAAACCCCGAACCCTTTCGGGTTCGGGGAATTCTTTATTCGCTTCAGTCAGCCTATGCGGATCAGCCCCTCCGGGGAGGGTGCAGCACTAAAGTGCTGTGTCAATGCTGCTTTGCAGCATCAACTTATTAACCCTGAGCCAGTTTTTTGTAGCCTTCCAGTCTGTCTTTTGCGTTCTTTTCTGTTTCAACGAACAGTTCTTCAGCGATTTCAGGGAATGTTCTCTGCAGTGCGGAGTAACGAACTTCGCTCAGCAGGAAGTCTCTGAAGGATGCTGTAGGTTCTTTGGAGTCCAGTGTGAAAGGATTCTGGCCCTGTTCTTTCAGTTCAGGGTTGAATCTGTACATATGCCAGTAACCTGCTTCAACTGCACGTTTGATTTCGTTCTGAGCACCAGCCATGCCGCCTTTCAGACCGTGGTTGATACAAGGAGCGTAAGCGATGATCAGGGAAGGACCATGGTATTTTTCAGCTTCAACCAGAGCTTTAACCAGCTGGTTTTTGTCTGCGCCCATAGCAACCTGTGCAACGTATACATAGCCATAGGACATAGCCATCATACCCAGGTCTTTTTTCTTCACTCTCTTACCGGATGCAGCGAACTGAGCAACTGCACCAACGGGTGTGGATTTGGATGCCTGACCGCCTGTGTTGGAGTAAACTTCTGTATCGAATACCAGAACGTTTACATCTTCGCCGGATGCCAGTACGTGGTCCAGACCGCCGTAACCGATATCGTAAGCCCAGCCGTCACCACCGAAGATCCACTGAGATTTTTTCACCAGCTGATCTTTGTTTGTCAGTACATAAGAAACGATGTTTTTCGCTTCTGCATCTGTGCCAGCGTAAGCTTCCAGTGCAGCTACCAGAGCGTCGGATGCTTCTCTGGATTTTTCACCGTCGAACATTGTTTCTACCCAAGCATCAACAACACCTGCAACGGAAGCGTCGATTGCTTTCAGGTTTTCCAGTTTATCTTTCAGGCCAGCTCTCATCTGTTTTACAGCGGAAGCCATACCCAGACCATATTCTGCGTTGTCTTCGAACAGGGAGTTTGCCCAAGCGGGACCACGGCCGTCTTTGTTTACTGTGTAAGGCATAGAAGGAGCGGAGCCACCCCAGATGGAGGAGCAACCTGTTGCGTTTGCAACATACATTCTATCACCGAACAGCTGTGTTACCAGTTTAGCGTAAGGTGTTTCACCACAACCTGCACATGCACCGGAGAATTCCAGCAGGGGTTCTTCGAACTGAGAACCTTTTACAGAGCCTTTACCCATAGGGTTAGCTTTGTGTTCTACTTCGTCGATCATGAAGTCCCAGTTAGCGATTTCAGCTTCCTGAGTAGCCAGAGATTTCATAACCAGAGCTTTGTTAGGAGCGGGACATACTTCTGCACAGGAACCGCAGCCCAGACAGTCGAGAGCGGAAACCTGCATTCTGTATTTCAGACCAGCAAATGCTGCGCCGCCTTTTGCTTCAACAGCTTTGAATGCTTCGGGTGCTTTAGCCAGTTCTTCATCTGTTACCAGAACGGGTCTGATTGCAGCGTGAGGACATACATAAGAGCACTGGTTACACTGGATACAGTTGTCAGCGTTCCATTCGGGTACGTTAACAGCTACACCACGTTTTTCGTAAGCAGCTGTACCGCAAGGGAAGTGACCATCTTCTCTGCCAGCGAATGCGGATACGGGCAGTTTGTCGCCTTCCTGAGCGTTCATAGGATCTACGATTGCTTTTACGAAGTCTGTTTTCTTTCTTTCTACAACTACTGTTGTGTCAACAGCATCAGCCCATGCAGCGGGGATTTCAACCTTAACAGCACCATCTACACCGCGGTCAACAGCAGCATAGTTCATGTTCAGGATTGTGTCACCTTTTTTGCCGTAGGATTTTGTGATCGCTGCTTTCATGTATTCAACAGCCTGTTCAATGGGAATGATGTTAGCCAGTTTGAAGAATGCAGCCTGCAGAACTGTGTTGATTCTGTTGCCCAGACCGATTTCATGAGCGATTGCTGTACCATTGATCACATAGAAGTTAGCATGTTTTGCAGCCAGCTGTTTTTTCAGTTTAGCGGGCAGTTTTTCATCCAGTTCTTCTACTGTCCATTCTGTGTTCAGCAGGAATGTACCACCGTCATTCAGTTCAGTAACCATATCATACAGGTTTACATATTCCTGTTTGTGACAAGCTACGAAGTCAGCTGTTTTTACCAGGTATGTAGATCTGATGGGTGTGTCACCGAAACGCAGGTGGGACTGAGTGATACCACCGGATTTTTTGGAGTCATAGCTGAAGTATGCCTGAGCATATTTGTCAGTATGGTCACCGATGATTTTGATGGAGTTTTTGTTAGCACCTACAGTACCGTCAGCGCCCAGACCCCAGAATTTGCAGGAGATTGTGCCGTCGTTGCCTGTAACGTTAACTTCTTCGCCAACTTCCAGGGATGTGTTTGTAACGTCATCCACGATACCCAGTGTGAAGTGGTTTTTAGGTTTGTCCAGAGACAGGTTAGCGTATACTGCCAGGAACTGTGCAGGTGTAACGTCTTTGGAACCCAGACCATAACGGCCGCCTACTACAACGGGAGCTTCTTCAGCTTCGAACATTGCTGTACATACATCCATGTACAGAGGTTCACCCTGAGAGCCGGGTTCTTTTGTTCTATCCAGAACAGCGATTTTCTTAGCTGTTTTAGGGATTACTTCCAGCAGTTTGGATGCTACGAAAGGTCTGAACAGGTGTACTTTAACCAGACCAACTTTTTCGCCTTTTGCTGTCATGTAATCGATTGTTTCTTCGATTGCTTCACAAGCGGAACCCATAGCAACGATTACTCTGTCAGCATCGGGAGCACCGTAGTAGTTGAACAGTTTGTAATCTCTGCCTGTGATTCTGGAAATTTCGCCCATGTATTCTTCTACTACTGCAGGCAGAGCATCATAGAATTTGTTAGCTGCTTCACGGCCCTGGAAGTAGATATCGGGGTTCTGAGCTGTACCTCTGATCACGGGGTGTTCAGGGTTCAGAGCATTTCTCTTGAATGTGTTAACCGCATCCATGTCGATGATCTTAGCCAGTTCTTCGTAATCCATGCATTCGATTTTCTGGATTTCGTGAGATGTACGGAAACCATCGAAGAAGTGCAGGAAAGGAACACGGCCTTTGATTGCGGACAGGTGAGCTACACAAGCCAGGTCCATAACTTCCTGTACGGAGTTGGAAACCAGCATTGCGAAACCTGTCTGACGGCATGCCATAACGTCGGAATGGTCGCCGAAGATGGACAGAGCATGTGCAGCCAGAGCACGTGCTGTTACGTGGAATACGCAAGGCAGCAGTTCGCCGGCGATTTTGTACATGTTAGGGATCATCAGCAGCAGACCCTGAGATGCTGTGTATGTTGTTGTCAGAGCACCAGCTGCCAGAGAGCCGTGTACTGTACCTGCAGCACCAGCTTCGGACTGCATTTCAACAACTTTTACTTCCTGACCAAACAGGTTCTTTTTACCGTTTGCTGCCCAGTCGTCTGTTTTTTCAGCCATGGGAGAGGAAGGTGTGATGGGGAAGATACCAGCTACTTCTGTAAACGCATAGGAAGCGTATGCAGCAGCTTCGTTACCATCCATAGTTTTCATAACTTTAGCCATAATTTTTCTCCTCCTTATAAAATA
Source organism: Anaerotignum sp. (assembly GCA_017560955.1). GTDB lineage: Bacteria > Bacillota > Clostridia > Lachnospirales > Anaerotignaceae > Anaerotignum_A. Next base: position 10,039 of record JAFZDV010000090.1, on the reverse strand, counting down.
GAGAATTTTATTTGCGGGTTACCCCAATTGTTCAGCCGTCGATAAACGACAGCACATTCCGTTTCCATGTTATGGAAATTTTTTTGTCAAACTCTTGTCTGACAACGAGATCACTCTCTTTTTCACACAGAATCGAAATTTTTACCTGATTATTATACAATCAATTCAAAACCTTTTCAACAGCAAAATGAAAAATGCCCTGTTATGTTTCTAACAAAATGCTTTTTGTGCGATATACCTAGCATGCTAACATTACTTTATTATTTTTTATGCACTTTTTTCCATTGCCGCCGAAATCCGCCATTTTACTTGTCTGACAAGTTTTTGTTTGTATAAAAATACCATCAAGACAGTTTCGTGTCTAAAAATAATTCGTTAATTAAAAAACAAACGTGCTGTATACTGTGTGTATATGCCAGTATTTGACTGAATTTTTTTATCGTAGTTTTTCCAAAAAAAGAAAAGAGAGCCTTATTTAAGCTCTCTTTTATCTCTTATTTCTGAAACAGCACCTGGTAGGTATCTTTCCATTCAGGCTGTTCTCCTTCTGTTGTCCAATAGTACATATTCAGACTGCTTTCATTGCTGCCTTTCATCAGTACCAGGCCACCTTCCGCTGTCAGATAAAATCTGTCTTCCGTCCAGCCTTCACCGGCATACAGTCTGGCCTTTTCCATGGATGTATCTTCCAGCATATCCGCCAGTGTTATTGTTTTCTGGCCCAGCAGGTCAATGTTTTTTGCAAACTTCACAGGCACGCCGTCTTTTGTGCCTTCCCAGCGAATGGAAAGGAAGTCCTTGGTGTACATTCCTGTTTTCGCCTGCAGTTTCAGCAGACCATCGCCATTTTCCACCTGCTCTGCTTCCAGAAAATCATCCCCGTAGGTCATCAGTTCTGTCAACATCATATCATTCAGATTTTCTTCATAACTGTTGTCATTCAGACCAATGATAAGAGGTACTTCGATTTCATAAACCCTTCCCTCTGCTTCCCTTGTCAGAAGGCGTGTTGCCATCACAGGCATACTGCTATCCTTTGTCTGTAGCGTCACCTGTCTGGTTTCCACATTAAAATCCACATCACCTGTATAGTACGCAGAAATCAAGGATTCGTCTGCATACAGACAGCCATTGATGATTTCCGCTGCTTCAGGCAGGATCACTTCATAGCCATTCAGATAGGCTTTTTCTTCCCCTGCTCTCAGCGCCAGTGTTCTGTCGCGATATGTCACCTCAGTCATTTTTGTTTCTTTGTTCCATGTTACAGAACCGCCCAGTCCCTCCATTACATTACGCAGGGGCAGCAGCAGTTTTTCTGTTTCATCATAGTACAAAGGGATATTTTCCATTTCACCCAATGTCTGAGATCCATCTGCATTTGTTATATTTTCATTCTTTTCAGGGACCGCCATTTCCATTTCATGGGGGCTTGTCAGTCGCATGGAGATGCCAATGGCACCTGCCAGAAGGACTGCACCTGCCGCAGCGATCGCTGTCAGTTTTTTGATCGTCATGATTCTCCCTCTTTCTGTATCAACGCAGAAAGCATACCATAAAGTGTCAGAAATTGCAAATCTTTCCCCTCAGATATCAGCTGAAAAAGAAGGCTGCCATCTTTGCAGGAAGAGAAACCACACCCTTGATAGCAGGTCCATACGTGATAGATGCTGCCTTTCCCCCATACTGCAGGCTGATTTCTTTGATTTCTCCATTCCAGATCATTTCTGCGCCAACCATTTCCGCCAGATCTCTGATTTTATAATAAACTTCTCCATCTTTCACGCGGCAGCTTACCAGTGTTTTTACATCCTCATGCAAAATAGATACTTTTCCATCTTTCACTTCTGCTTCTTCCAGATTCAGTCTGATATCCACCTGAGAAAATAATTTTTCCGCACCCGCTTTATTCAGATAGTATGTACCATTTTCATAGTAAGCTGCTACATCCTTACCAAACCAGGAAGGCTGCATCTGACGCATTTCTCCCTTTCTCCAGGGATTTTCTTCCGTAGGGTCTGTGGGGTCCCAGCCTCTTTTTACAGCATCATTCACATTGATTTTCTGTACCGCCTCGGGCTGTATAGGTTCTTCCACATCCCCATGGTACATCTCTACAGTTGTGCCCACAGGGCAATTGTCATAGATCCATTTTGCCGCTTCTACCGTCAGGCGGATACAACCCATGGATGCTGTTGTTCCCAGTTTGTTATACTCTTCATATTCCAATGTACTTTTATCTTTTTCAAAATAAGGCACAGAGTGGAACAGATAATGCCCTATGATACGTGTGGCATACTGCCCCCATACATCCCCGAACAGATACCTCCAGTCATATTTCACCTGTGTCTGAAAAGTACCTTCGGGGGTAGACTCCCCTACACTACAAAGGAATGCCCGCACAGGAACCGTATATTCTCCTGCATCATCCTTTTCATATACCGTTACGATATTATCTGTCAGGTTTACTGTTACATAATAGGGGTATTCCTCTTTTTCCGCACCAAAAACCACTGTACTCATGCTGCAGATCAGCAGGCAGAACATCAGCAGTGCCAATAATTTCTTTTTCATTTATTTTTCTCCTTCCATCTCCAAATATCTTTTTGAAAATGAATGCTTCATCATTCTTCCCATTAGGTATTATAAAGAAGATGTACCAAAGAAACAAGGACAGTTTTCTTAAGATTTTATGAACAAAAAAAGAGCCTCCTTTCGGAGGCTCAAAATATTTTAGATATTTTTCAGATCTTTGAAACTACTGAACAGTGTTTTATACAGATCTTTATATAATGTAAAGAACTTCGCATATTCGCCATTTGCCGCCATATCAGGTTCAGCAACATCTTTCTTTCGAACCAGTTCGTTACATGCTGTTTCCAGATCGGAATAGATGCCTGCACCTACACCAGCCAGGATCGCTGCACCCAGTGCGCCGCCCTGATCGGACTGTACTGTGCTTACGGGACAGCCATACATATCTGCCAGCATCTGTCTCCAGAAGGGGCTTCTGCCACCGCCGCCGCAGATCATCATATCTTCAATGGGTACACCCATTTCACGGAATACTTCTACACATTCCCACTGGGAGAAGGAGATACCTTCCATTACGGAACGGATGAAATGAGGTCTCTGATGCATTGCAGACAGACCGAAGAATACGCCACGGCAGTCGGGATCGGGATGAGGAGATCTTTCGCCCATCAGATAAGGCAGATACAGCAGTTTTTCGGAACCGATGGGAACCTGCGCTGCTTCTGCTGTCATGATTTCGTAAGGATCCACACCTTTTTCAGCCGCTTCTGCCATTTCAGGTGTACAAACATTATTTCTCAGCCACTGCAGGGACAGACCAGCCGCCTGTGTGCAGCTCATTACTGTCCATTTGCCGGGAACGGAAGCACAAAGTGTATGTACTCTACCTTTGGGATCCAGTGCCATCTGATCGGATACTGCATATACTACTGCGGATGTACCAATTGTTGTGAAAGCTTTGCCCTGAGAAACAATACCTGTACCGATAGCCGCTGCAGGGTTATCACCAGCACCGCCGACAACGATAGTACCTTCTGCCAGACCTGTCAGCTGAGATGCTTCTGCATGAACCGCACCTGTTACATCCTGAGATTCATACATTTTACCCAAGAGTGCTTTATCAATACCCAGACCTTCCAGAATTTCATCAGACCATGTACGCTTTGCAACATCCATCAGCTGCATACCGGAAGCATCGGATACTTCTGTTGCATATTCGCCTGTCAGTTTATAACGGATATAGTCTTTAGGCAGCAGGATATGTTTACATTTTGCGTACAGTTCGGGTTCATGTTTTTTCACCCACAGGATCTTCGCTGCTGTGAAGCCTGTTACTGCAGGGTTTGCTGTGATCTGGATGATTTTATCTGCACCGATCATACGGTTCATGTCATCCACTTCTTCGCCTGTTCTCTGGTCGCACCAGATGATGGAACGACGCAGCACTTCGCCTGCTTCATCCAGCATAACCAGACCATGCATCTGACCGGAAAGGCCGATACCTTTGATGTCTGCAGGATTTACGCCGGATGCTTCCAGAACGCCCTGCACACCTTTTACAGTTGCATCCCACCAGTCGTTGGGTTCCTGTTCTGCCCAGCCGTTCTGTTCCTGATACAGGGGATATTCAAATGTTTTTGCTGTGATTGGATTGGCATCACGGTCAAACAGAACTGTCTTTGTACCGGAAGTACCAATGTCAATACCCAGTAAATATTCCATAATTACACCGCCATTTCTGTGGTAATTCTGATTACAGTTTGATTACTGCTTTTACGATGTTTTCTTTATCTCTTACAGATGCTTCATATGCTTCCTGAATGTCAGCGAAGTCGAATTCATGTGTTGCGATTCTGCCGATATTCAGACCATCTGCAGCTGCTGCGATTGCTTTTTTATACAGGTTTCTGTAACGGAATACGGATTCGATTCTAGCTTCTTTTGCCATGATCTGACCGAAGTTGAATGTGATTTCGGGATTTGCAGACATACCAACCAGAGTGATTGTACCACCTGTTTTTACCAGGAAAGGTGTCTGTGCGATTGTGATAGGAGAACCTGCTGTTTCAAATACTTTTTCGATACCAGCGCCATTTGTCAGTTCTTCTACTACTTTCAGAACATCCTGTTCTTTTGCATTGATCACGCGTGTTGCGCCCAGTTCCATAGCGAAGTCCAGACGTTTCTGAGCCATATCTACTACTGTGATATCTGTAGCGCCGCATGCTTTACAAGCCAGCAGAGTCATCAGACCGATACAGCCGGAACCCAGAATGATACACTGGTCGCCCATGCCTACTTTACCCTGATGCGCTGCATGCAGACCTACTGCGAAAGGTTCGATCAGAGCGCCTTCTTTTGTTGTCATATTTTCAGGCAGTTTGAAGCACATATTTGCAGGGAATGCAATGTAATCTTCGTTACAGCCCTGTACGGGAGGTGTAGCCAGGAAAATTACATCGGGGCACAGGTTGTATCTGCCGGATTTGCAGAATTCACACTGACCGCATGTGATACCGGGTTCCAGAGCTACTTTATCGCCAACAGCCAGATCTGTTACGCCTTCGCCCAGTTTTACAACAACGCCGCCTGCTTCATGGCCCAGCATCAGTTCGCCGTCAACCACGAAGTCGCCGCATCTGCCGTCTTTGAAGTAATGTACATCGGAACCGCAGATACCAACATATTCTACTTTAACCAGAACTTCACCAGCTTTGGGTTCGGGTACAGCTGTTTCACGAATTTCCATTTTGTTCAGACCTACCATATATGCCTGTCTATTTTTCATATCGAATCTCCTCACTTTCACTTAATTAAAATACCTTCTGTGCAGACCTGTTTTATACAGATCTCTTATATTTCATCATACCAGTTCTGGCTTGATTTCGCAATATTTTCCACCCTCACAAATGAGAAAATACTCATAAAAAAGCAAGAGGTACCACCTCCGGCTGAACCGAAAATGGTACCTCTAAATTGCTAATGTCAGTCAGAAATTACGCTTCAAAAAAACTTATGTAATTTTGAATTATTCTGTGATCTGGCCGTTTGCTTTGTACATTTCTACGTATTCAGCAACGTTGTCAGCATTGATCAGAACTGCGTCGATATCTGTGTCGATCTGTGTTTCTTCACCTGTCAGCAGTTTGTGAACTGTTGCCATGTTCAGGTCAGCCAGGTCGATTGCGGACTGCAGACATGTGGATGTCATCAGACCATCCTGGATCAGCAGACAAGCTTCAGCTGTACCGTCTACACCGTAAGCCAGCATGTCGTCGAATTCAGGGTTGTCTTTAACTACTTCCAGAGCACCTGCTGCCATGTTATCGTTCATGGAGATTACAGCGTCGATTTTGCCGTGAGCCAGTGTCCAGTCTTCCATCAGAGTCATAGCTTCGTCTTTGTTCCAGTTAGCGTAGTCATCGCCTACGATCTGAACGTCGGGTCTTGCAGCGAAGAATACTTCGTTCCAAGCTTTCAGTCTTTCGTCAGCGTGGAAGTTACCGGAAGGACCTCTCAGTACTACTACTTTAGCGCCTTCGGGAACCTGTTCGATAGCTTTTTCAGCGTTAACCTGAGCCTGTACATAAGGGTCAGCGTCAACGGAGGAAGCGCCTTCGATACCAGCGATTCTGGAGTTTGTTGTGATTGCAACGATACCAGCTGCAACTACCTGTTCAACGTAAGGTCTCTGAGCTTCACCGTTGTTGGGCTGTACGATGATTGCATCGTAGCCGTTTGCAATTGCGTTTTCAATTGCTGCGTTTTCTTTTGCGTCGTCAGCCTGGCCATCGAATACATCCAGTGTGATGTCTTCGTATTCGCCTGCTGCTCTGATCATTTCGTTCGCCAGCCATGCTGCGAAGGAGTCGGACTGAGCACGAGCGATGTATGCTACTTTGTAGCCGTCGCCGCTTTCAGCTGCGGGTTCGGAACCGCCACAACCTGTCAGAGCTGTTGCTGCCATTGCCATTACCAGAATGGATGCTAAAAACTTTTTCATGTTACTCTCTCCCTTTCTTCTTGTGAAATTGTTTTGTGAGAATCTGCTTTATTTGAATTTGATTGCTCAAATGAAAGCCTTTGTTAAGGTTTTCGATTATGCACCAGCTTCTGCTTTGGGTGCGTCATCTTTCTTTTCTTCTTCGTCTTTCTTTTTCAGGATCACTTTAGGTGCTTTTTTGTTTTTGAAACGTACGTCATACAGTACAGCGCCTACGATAATGATACCTTTAACTACCTGCTGGATGTAAGAGTCTACGCCCTGCAGGTTCATGATGTTGTTCAGACAGCCGATGATGAAGGAACCGATCAGAGTACCGGATGTTGTACCGATACCACCGGAGAAGGATGTACCACCAACGATGGCAGCTGTCAGACCTTCCATTTCATAACCTACAGCACCGTTAGGCAGACCTGCGTTTACACGAGCCATGAACAGTACACCTGCGATACCAACCAGGATACCGTTGATCAGGAATGCCATGTATTTGGATTTGATTACATTGATACCGGAAGCATTTGCAGCTTCTTCGTTACCACCGATCGCATAGAAGGAACGGCCCAGTCTTGTCTGGTTCATGATGTAGGAAATAATAATGGTCGCCACGATCATGAAGATAACGGGAACAGGCAGGAAACCAGCAATTTTGCCCTGGCCCCAGAAAGCATAGTCACCGATCTGCAGAATGTTCTGACCGGATGTGTACAACAGCGCCAGACCTCTGGCAGCCATCTGTGTTGCCAGTGTTACGATGAAGGCAGGCAGGCCGAAGTTTGCTACGAACAGCGCGTTGATCATGTTGAATACAACAGATACGCCGATCGCTACAGCAAATGCCATTGCCATGTTACCTGTAGATTTGTATACGCTTACGGAAAGGACACCCGCAAGGGCCAGAACCGCACCAGCGGACAGGTCCAGCAGACCGGATACGATCAGTACCATTTCACCATAAGCCAGAATTGTTGCTACCGCCAGCTGAACAGCAATGTTTGTCATGTTTCTTGTGCTCATGAAGCTGGGGTTCATCATTGTAGATGCAATAATCATTACCAGCAGAACGAAGAAAATAGAGTATTTCTGCATCAGCTGGCTTGTTTTACCATTTTTCACTTTCGATCTCCTCCTTATAATTAGTCCTGAATAATGTTATGTGTACCGGTTGCATACATCATGATTGCTTCCTGAGAGAATTCATCTCTCTTCAGTTCGCCTGCAATATGACCTTCACACATTACATAGATTCTGTCACACATACCGATCAGTTCAGGCAGTTCAGAGGAAACCATAACTACCGCTTTACCTGCTTTTGCTGTTTCTGTCATCAGTTTGTAAATTTCAAATTTCGCACCTACGTCGATACCTCTTGTAGGTTCGTCCAGGATCAGAACATCAGGATCACGCATCATCCATTTTGCCAGCAGTACTTTCTGCTGGTTACCACCGGACAGAGATTTGATGGGTGTTTCCAGTGTAGGTGTTTTTACACTCATTTTGTCGAAGTATTTTTTCACCACATCTACTTCTTCCTGTTTATGGTGACGGCCACCATAGAAGAATTTTTCCAGAGCAGACAGGCTGGCATTTTCCTTAACACTTCTCATAGGAATGATACCGTAACGGCGACGGTCTTCAGACAGCATTACCATACCCGCGCCTGTTGCATCAGATACTTTCTTGATGTTGATTTCCTTACCGCTTACTTTTACTGTACCGCCATCGATGGGATCCAGACCAAACAGACAGCGCATTGTTTCTGTACGGCCTGCACCAACCAGACCTGCAAAACCTACGATTTCGCCTCTGTTTACGTGGAATGTTACATCTTCAAACAGCTGACCACTCTTCAGATCTTTTACTTCCAGCAGAGGTTCGCCGATTTCCAGATCTTCTTTAGGGTATACATTTTCCATTTTACGGCCTACCATCAGCGCGATAACTTCGTCGATGTTCGTTTCTTCCGCTCTCATGGATTTTACTACAGTACCATCACGGAATACTGTGATATCATCCGCAATACGGAATACTTCGTCCATTTTGTGGGAAATATATACGATAGCGCAGCCTTTTGCTTTCAGAATGTCGATTTTCTTGAACAGCAGTTCTACTTCTTTCTGTGTAATGGAGGATGTAGGTTCATCCATTACAACGATGGAAGCATCATTAGAAATCGCTTTCATGATTTCCAGCATCTGAATATCAGATGTTGTCAGCATTTTCAATTTTTCTGTAGGTTTATAAGGCAGACCTTCGTTTTTCAGCAGTTCTTCTGTTTTCTGACGAACTTCACGCCAGTTTACTCTGCCCATGCCGTCTGCAGGCAGTCGTCCCAAGAAGAGGTTTTCTTCAACGGACATTTCAGGAACAAAGTTCAGTTCCTGAGCGATCATAGCAATACCCAAGGATCTTGCCATGATAGGGTCTTTGATTTTTACCGGATTTTCATCTACATAGATTTCACCGGCATCGGGTTTATAGATACCGTTGATGATTTTCATCAGAGTAGACTTCCCTGCGCCGTTTTCACCGCACAGCGCGTGAACTGTACCTTTGCGTACAGCAAAATTTACTTTATCCAGCGCTTTAACACCAGGGAAAGACTTTTCAATACCTTGAACCCGAAGTTTTACGTCGCTTCCCATAGGTTCCTCCCTTCCGCAAATCAGGCTGATGCCTGAGAATACTTTTAATAGTGAACAGGCTCTGAATGTCATCCGATATAAAAACATATCCTATACAATCATACCTGCAAAGGTTACTTTATGCCATTTTTCAATGTACATATTTTAGTTAAGTATATACTCACATGTTCCAAAGTGTCAATAGAAACGCCAAATTTTTATATTCAAATTGAATAAAAAAAATCAGCTTTCGCAACCAGAATCATCACATATTATCTATAAATCGACAAAAATCCATGTTTTCATAGTACATTGTGATGAAACGCGTTTCATGGCATCAGATGTCCTTGTATAAAGTACACCCCTGTCATTTTCTTCATATAAATTCAATTTCTGCATAAAAAAACTCGGAATTCTCCGAGTTTCTTTCCTGCCATTTTTATTTTATATCCAGAATATTTTTCATATCTTCCGGCATTTCCTGCTCAAAACACAGGATTTCTTTTGTGATCGGGTGAGGAAATTCCAGTTTCCAGGAATGCAGGGCATGTCTGCCGATCACAGTAAAATTCTGATTGTATAACACATCCGCAGGCAGAGGATGACCGATCGCCCTCATATGCAGGCGGATCTGATGGGTCCTTCCTGTTTCCAGACGGATCTGGGCAAGAGAATGCCCATTGGCAAAATGTAAACGTTCAAAATGGGTCACAGCCTTTGCACCATTTTCGTCAATACATCTTTCTACAGCAGAACCTTCTCTTCTGCCGATGGGCAGATCGATAGTCCCCTTTTCAGGAAGTTCCCCTTCCGTTACAGCCAGATATGTTCTGCGGATTTCTCTGTTTCGCATGGCTTCCCCCAGAATAGAGCCGCTCAGCAT